>DOFS01000302.1 GCA_003523945.1 Nitrospiraceae bacterium
CCTGGTTACTACATTACCTATGGTGGGCAGTTTGAAAGCCAGCAAGAAGCCACGCGGCTCATTCTTCTCATCAGCCTTGTGGTCTTAGTGGGGATGATCGTCTTACTGTATCAAGCCTTTTCCTCCCTCCGACTCGCCTTGTTGGTCCTGATCAATCTTCCTCTGGCGCTTGTTGGCGGGGTACTGTCTGTGGCCCTGACCGGCGGCGTGCTCAGCGTGGCATCCCTCGTGGGATTCATCACGCTTTTTGGCATTGCCATTCGCAATGGCATTTTATTAATCGCTCGATACCAGTCCCTGCTGGCTCAAGGTATGCCGCTTCGTCAGGTGGTGATGGATGGCTCCCTTGATCGATTGACGCCAATCTTGATGACGGCCCTGGTGACCGTGTTTGCACTCATTCCCTTGGCTCTTGGACAAGGACAGCCGGGCAGCGAAATCCAAAGCCCTTTGGCGATTGTCATCCTCGGGGGGCTGCTCTCCGCGACATTTTTAAACTTGTATCTTCTTCCGGTTCTCTTTGCCCGTTACGGCGTAAAAGATTCTGTGAGGCAGGGTGTGCATTTTCAAAAGACTCTCTAAGAAGGAGACATTCATGATAGGTCATCGAGCTGTAACGTTTTGGTGCGCGTTAGGAGTGCTTGGGCTGTGTTTGACCGGGCAATCCCACGCCCAGGATACAAAAAATAATTTCCGTGCCTATACCCTTGCGGAAATTGTTCAGCTGACATTAAGCCACAATCCCCTCGTGAAAAAAGGGGAAGCCTTTATTGAAAAAAAAGAAAGCCAACAGGTGATAGCAGGAGCTTATCCCAACCCCACTCTGAGTGTGCAATCCGGTTATTCAGAATTTCGTGATTCTGTAGCCTCTATTTCAACAATTGAACGATATGTCACGCTCAGTCAGCCTCTGGAATGGAGCCCTAAGCGTGAGGCCAGGAAGCAGGCTGCTCTCGAAGGGCTTGGAGGTGCACAGAAAGCATTTGAAGAAACGCTGGTTCATTTGAAGGCGGCCGCAAGACTGGCTTTTTATGAACTCCTCCTGGCTGAGAAGCGAGCAGAGCTGGCCTTCCAGAATAGGAAGGTTGTTGAAGAATTGAAACAAGGGGTGAAAAGTCGTGTGGACGCCGGGGAGGCCCCGCCGTTTGAGGAAGTGAAGATTACCGTGGAGTTGTTGAAGGTCCAAAAGGAAATTATGAGTGCTCAGAGTGCTGTCCATGCTGCGAAGGCGGCACTAGATTCTCTTACAGCAGGGACACTGGGCTTAGAATTTAGTATTCATGGAAATTTTAAGCCATGGCCTGAAAGTTTGGATTTAAAAGGCCTAATCACGGAAGCCTTGAACCAACACCCAACACGGGAGAAATTTCAAAAACTTCTTAAACAGGCCCAGCACAGCCTTATACAGGAAAAGGAAGCTCGGATACCAAACGTCACTCTTAGCGGCTCCTATCAGCGGGATGCCGGACGGGAAGCCTTCCTGGGAGGATTAACCGTGCCGCTTCCGATTTGGTATCAGCGGGACGGCGAAATTGCCGACGCGTTAAGCACGCAGCACGAAATTGAAGCCGAACTGTTAAAATGGAAGCAGGATACCATGAAAGAGGTCGCTGGGAATTTTTATCAGTCGCAATCTGCCGCTGCACAAATCCACACCTATAAAAATGGGTTGATCAAACAAGCTAAAGAAACCGTACGAATTGCCCAAGTCAGTTTCCAAAATGGCGAAGCGAGCCTTCTCGAAGTTCTGGACGCGCAACGCATTTTATGGCAGACCATATTTGGATATGCCCAAGCACAATATGACCTTTCCATTGCCCTCACCCAACTTGAGCGGTCGATTGGTGGGGAAATCTAGCTGGTAGTAGTCCCATGGAAACAAGAAGAGTAAGCCATGTTTCCTAAAAAAAATCTGGGAGCCTTCTACGGATTGAGCGCCGCCTTGCTCTTCGGACTGACGACGCCGCTTATTAAATTGATCCTGCCCGGCTATGACCTGCTCCCGGTGGCCGGACTGTTGTATGTGGGAGCGGGGCTCGGGCTTGGTCTCTTTGAAATTGTTCTGACCTCGACGAGGCCCTCGAATTCACGGTCCGAAACTCCCATTCAAGGAGCCGATATTGGCCTGTTACTGGGAATCATTCTGACAGGAGGAATTGTGGGCCCCCTACTCATGCTCTTTGGACTTCAGCGGATTTCCGCCGTGGTCGGATCGCTCCTGCTTAACCTCGAGGCCCCCCTCACCATCCTCCTGGCCGTCACCCTCTTTCGCGAACATCTGGGGACACGAGAACTCGGCGCAGCCATATGCATTTTTGCAGGTGCCGGTATGCTCAGTTATGGCCCGGAAACCGTCTCCGGCGATTGGTTAGGCGTCATCAGCATAAGTGGGGCCTGCCTGTGCTGGGCCGTGGATAACAATCTCACCCAACGTCTTTCACTTCGAAACCCTCTGGCTGTGGCCAGAATCAAGGGGTTGAGCGCGGGTGGATTTTCCCTAGGGCTGTCATGGCTGATGGGCTATGAATTTCCGGATCTGACGGCCATCAGTATGATTTTGGTTGTAGGATTTGTGGGATATGGAGTCAGCGTCGTGCTGGACATCTATGCCCTGCGCATTCTCGGTGCAGCCCGGGAAGCCGCGTTCTTCGCCACGGCTCCGTTTATCGGCGCCTTGGCTGCCGTGCCAATTCTCGGGGAACATTGGAGGGATGCGGAGTATCTGGCAGGGGCGGCGATGGCCGTAGGGGTTGGTATTCTTCTAGGCGAACATCACAGGCACCTTCACATCCATATAGGCATGGAGCACGACCATGTCCATAGCCACACCGATCCCCATCATCAACATCAACACGAAGAGGAAGTGGTGGGGTCCCACGCGCATTGGCATCAGCATCTGCCGTTGCAACATACTCATGGACATGTGTCGGATCTGCATCACCGGCATGAGCATGAGCAGGAAAATTTCTAAAAATTACATAACCCAGATTACTGAATATCTCACTCTTATTATGAAATAAAACAGCCAATCTGAAAACCAGAGGTAAAATTTATTCAAAATCTTCAGGAATTTCCCATTATCTACTCTGAATCACGTAAGGGTATATTCCCCGCCACTTGCGGCGTAAACTACTCGGGTGAGCGAGTACATTCACAAGAGCCATAATGTTACGGTGTTGTTGTACCACCTGGTTTTTCCTGCCAAATATCGACGTGTGATCTTTGATTCAGCCGTCGACAACGTGTTGAAGGAGGTTTGTCTAGAGATCGAGCGGCGGTATCAGGTGAAATTTCTGGAGATTGGGACAGATAGGGACCATGTCCATTTTCTGGTCCAATCGGTTCCCAGGTATAGTTTGACGAAGGTGGTGACCATCAT
>DOFS01000199.1 GCA_003523945.1 Nitrospiraceae bacterium
GCGGGGAAGGGTGGGCTCAACCTGACGCATTCTGAACCCTTAGAGAAATTTCTTACGCGTTATGGCGCCCGGCAGGGAGAGTTCCAAGCGTTGCTCGCCCGATTTGGGCCAGATGCGTTACGCGAATGGGCTCGTGAACTGGGTGTTGAGACTTTTATCGGAACATCCGGCCGCGTGTTTCCCACAGACCTCAAGTCTGCACCTCTGTTGCGCGCGTGGCTTCGCCGCTTGCGTCAGCATGGTCTGGCGATTCACGTGCGGCATCGCTGGTGTGGCTGGGACGGGTACGGAGCACTCCGGTTCGTCACGCCGCAAGGAGATCGTCTCGTTTCTGCTGATGCAGTGGTGCTGGCGTTGGGTGGTGGCAGTTGGTCCAGGCTTGGTTCGGATGGGGCCTGGGTGCCGTTGCTCGCCGGGCGTGGAGTTCCCATTGCACCGCTCAAACCGGCGAACTGTGGCTTTGATGTCGATTGGAGCCCCTACATTCGTGGCCGCTATGCCGGACATCCCGTGAAGCCGGTTGTCGTGGCGGGAACCAACCAGGAGGGCGTGGAGTTCCGGCGACAGGGCGAATTCGTCGTGACGGAGAATGGCATTGAGGGAGGCGTGATCTACGCGGTTTCGGCATGGATACGCGATGAGATTGTGAAAACGGGCACGGCGATTCTTCGATTGGATCTGGCGCCCGACCGGGAAGTGTCGCGCCTCATTGCAGACTTATCGCGGCCGCGTGGCTCCCGCTCGATGGCTAGCCATCTTCAGCGCCGGGCGGGTATCTCCGGAGTGAAAGCTGGTCTTCTGAGGGAATGGTTGTCCAAGCAGGACTTTGCAGACCCTGCCCTGCTCGGGGCGGTAATCAAATCGCTGCCGGTACGGCTCGTTGCGCCGCGCCCGTTGGAGGAAGCGATCAGCACGGCGGGCGGAGTGGGGTTCGAAGCGTTGGACCGACGGCTGATGATTCGCTCCCTTCCGGGAGTATTTTGTGCGGGAGAGATGCTGGATTGGGAAGCGCCAACCGGCGGCTATCTTTTGACGGCCTGTTTCGCCAGTGGCCAGGCTGCGGGTGCCGGGGCCGCGAGGTGGCTGCAATCCAAGCAGGATGTCACATAACGGAAAGTGCTGTTCCGATGTGGCAAAATCCCCGATTCGTAAAGTGTGAAGCCTGACACGTGAGGAATCATTAGTGATGAGTGAACATACAGGCCGTCAGAAGAGGGCAAAAGATATCAGACCTCTATTTTGCTGCATAGATCTTTTCTCCAAACGCCTCATTAGCCCCTGCGCATTCCCCGGCTCGTTCCAGAATCAAATCATTGAAGTTTTCAGGAGCCTCTCAACGGGAAATCAGAGGAGGAAAAATTAGATTCCCGGGCGTTGGCACCGGAGTTTGGCTTGGGTTAAAATAAACCTTTGTGGTCTGTACCTTTTCTCATTCGCTGGAATTTACTGATAAGAGCACAAAGGAGTTGTACAAGATGACCGGTATGCATCGAATGCTCTACATTTTGTTCGCGAGCGTGCTGCTCTCTTGGTTGGTGATCCCTGGAGTCTGGGGTGAGGAATCCTCTCAAGTTTTGGCGAAACAGGCGATGGATGAGTGCCAGGAAGGCAGGAGGGCGAAGGAGGAATCCGTTCGAATTGCTCATTTTGAGCGGGGGCGGGAGTTGGCTGAAAAAGCCGTGAAACTCGACGGGCATTCAGCCGACGCGCATTTTGCCCTGTTCTGTAGTATTGGCGAACGCATGCGTGCCAATGGAGAAGTCCTGTTCTCGGTGTTTGAATATGGACGGATGATGGAGGCCTTGGACCAGACCCTCCTGCTCAATCCCAATCATATCGATGCTCTTTCCTCCAAAGGGACTATTCTCATGGAGGTTCCCGGGCTGTTCGGAGGAGACGAGGAAAAAGGTGAGGCGATGCTGCGTCAGGTCATCCAGGAAGCTCCTCAATCCATTAATGCTCGTATGGTCGTAGCCCGATCGTGTGCGGAGCGGGGAGAGGACCAAGAGGCTTTTGATTTAGCTAAACAGGCACTAGAGCTTGCCAGGGCGGGGAACCGGGAAGATCTTCTCCCTGAGGCTGAAAAAACATTTTCCGAGATTCAAACAAAACTGGCTTCTAAGTAAGAGGCCTTTGGGTCTTTTCGGGTTGGAGGGTGATCCTTCGCCTGGGTGCTCTGTTTTTTCTCCACAACCGTCTCCTCTCCCTCCTTAGTTCAATCCACTGTTGCAGATGAATGGTATGCAGCCTGTCAATATTCAAGGCTTTGTAAATCAAGGGCATGAAGACCGGCGTGGGCATTTCAGATAAGCATTTGCGCTTCACCCCAATGAGTCACCTGAATTCAGGTCTTCCCGATTATCTGGC
This sequence comes from Nitrospiraceae bacterium, assembly GCA_003523945.1. Lineage (GTDB taxonomy): Bacteria > Nitrospirota > Nitrospiria > Nitrospirales > UBA8639 > Nitrospira_E. The sequence goes on from DOFS01000199.1 coordinate 2,368, forward strand.
CACGGGATTATCCATTCTCTTTGTGGGCATTAATCCGGGTCTGCGTTCTGCTGCGGTCGGGCATCATTTTGCCGGTCCCTCCAACCGGTTCTGGAAATTGTTGTTTGACGCCAAGCTCGTTCCCTATACCATGACATATCAGCATGATTGGCGGATGCCTGAATTCGGTTATGGCCTCACCAATCTGATTGCCCGGCCGACCGCCGGTGTTCAAGACTTGAAGAAAGAGGATTTTCTGCTAGGGCATCAGGCATTACTGACAAAAATTTTGAAATATCAACCCCGGCTTGTGGCACTATTGGGGGTCAGTATGGCTCGCATGCTTCTCTCGCCGAAGCAGGGGGCGGGTGGTACACGGCGGTCGCCTGGAAAACCTATCCAGGTTGGGCTGCAATCCCTTCCGCTTGCCGGCGTTCCGGTCTGTGTGTTGCCAAATCCGAGTGGGAGAAATGCCCATTATTCCTACCAGCAGATGAACGTCTTGTTCTGTAGGTTGAAGGATTGGTGCCAACCACCATAAAGGGAACGTATGGCGGGGGCGTTGAGCAGACCATAGGGTCTCTCCCTCCCCGCGGAGTTATGAAGGTTCCATCCAGCGGCTGAGGTGTTCAGAAATAAGCCTTGAGCCGCCTGTGTTCTTCTTGATTAATCGTGAGAGAACGGGAAGGTTCGACCCGTGCGTATGTTTATTCGCGATCGTGTCCTTTCCGAAACGCTGGGGGTACGGATGAATCATGTTGGAACGAATCTGATTGTATTTGTTTTTTTTATAGGGCTGACCTTCTCCCCGGGTTGTGGGGAAGTCTTCGCGACTCAGGTTTCCCAGGCTATTGAACAGGCCAAATTGGCGACAGTCGGGATCCTTCAGGCTGAGCAACTTGAGATTTCTGACAATAACTATGGACTACCGGTCAGTATTCGCGGATCGGGAATCCATATTGGCGGGGGAGTGATTGTGACGGCGCGGCATGCGGTGGAGCGTTCGGAGGGAGGGAAATTCGTCATTCCCGATACCATTCATGTGGTGACGGATGACCTTGTGGAGTTGCAGGCAGTCCGTCAAGGTGCGAATGCCTACCTGGATGTGGCGGTGTATCACCTCCAAGGTCCTGAATTGGATTGGCCTAAAGCACAGGTGGCCTTTGCCGAGGGAGATGTAACTTACGGTGATCAGGTTTTTACCGTTGGGTATCCGTTGGGTTGGGGTCCGGCTATTAATTTCGGGACGACTGGAAATCCCAATACCTTTCTGCCGACCGTGCATAGTCGGTTGGTGCAGGTGGATATGTCCGTCTGTAGTGGCAATTCTGGTGGTGGGTTGCTGAATCAACGGGGGCAGTTGATAGGGCTCATGCATGCCATCATTCAGACGGAGACGCAACACGAGGATCGGCGGTGTGGCCGCATGGCCTTTGTTCTCCCGGGCCCGTTGGTTCAACGAGTGGTGACAACCGTCTTAGCGGGTAAGGTGCCGGGGTTTTCGGTGCTGGGAATTCAGCTCCAAACACTGAAGATGGGCAGTCGTTGGGCATTGGTCGTGGCCAAGGCCACCGGCCCCTCACGTCATGCAGGATTTCGAAAAGGCGATGTGTTGCTGGCGATTAATGATGTGCTCATTACCACAGCGGCACAATTGAAAAATTATTTGATTGAACGAACGGAACCCGGTCAGGTCGTTGTGCTCCGGATTCAGCGAGGAGATTCTCAGGAATTGCTTTCCGTGACGTTGGGTGGATCCTAAGCGGCCTCTCGGACTGAGGATAAATGGGCTGCACCAGTCTCGAATCGGCCCTTTGCTCCGTGCCGTCCACGTGAGCTTTTGAGAGTCTGCCAGGAGTCCTGTGACATGACCGTTTGTCCATATAAGGATTGTCGATCTTATCGTGCCGGTATGCTCAACTCTTTTTTTCTTCTTTCCTGTTGCTGAGTGCGTTGTTTTTGAGAGTCCATTCCCGTAGAGAATCGGGTGGGATTGAGCAACTCCATCAAAAGGCCATGAAACAGGCCACAATCCTCAAGATTCCCTACAAATGATCCGATAGACCCAACAAAACCGCTACAATCAGGGCCAACTCCCTACCGGGGATCTGGCCATAGAAAAAGAAGGATCACGGTTCAGAGATGATTATTGACGAACGATGATTATTAAAGAACGAACATTGAACGGTCTGCCGGTGGTGAGTCTTTCAGGAAAATTAGATATTTTTTCTAAAAATGCGTTTAAAGAGACCGCAGAAAAATATACGGAAGCGAATTCCAAAGGGCTCATCCTGGATTTCCAGGGAGTGACCTTTCTGGATAGTGTGGGGTTGGGGGCGTTAGTGGTCCTCGCCAGGACTTTCCTGAAACTCAAAGGGCGGATGATTATCGTGAATCCTCAAGATCAGGTGAGGACTCTATTATGCGAGATGAATATGGGGAAGATGATTCCCATGTATACAACGGATGAGCAATTTTCTACGTTCTCTGAAATCTAACCTCCCCCCTTTCTCTTTCATTCTTCCTTTCAATTGTCTTTTCCGGTGAAGAGTCATCTGGCATGCTTCCTTGTGTGACCGGATCTTTGGTATTTAACGTCTTTCCGCTCTCGAGGGGATGGGAAAAACCCATGCTCCAGGCTTGAGGTCCCAATGCTCCAATGGATACGTCCGGGGCTTTCAATGCCTGTCATGAAGGGGTAGTCAACAGAGGGAGATTTCCAGTACAGTAAAGGAAATTTTAAAAGAGGACAAAATTCTTCGTCACCGGATAGCTTCCTGCTCTCTAACCTGTTCAGGTTAGTCTCACATAATCATCTTTCACGACGATTCAATTCAGACCTGTGGCTCCTCCTCTCCATTCCTGTGAGTACGATGTGATCGTTGTCGGCATGGGGCCGGCTGGGGCTTCGGCCGCCTATGAGTTGAGCCAATTAGGAATGTCCGTGTTGGCGTTTGATAAGCAGGTTCATCCTCGGTATAAAGTTTGTGGCGGGGGGCTTTCTGCCCGAATTGAACGAATTCTTCCTGCCGATTTCAAAACAATTATCGATGGGACCGTCCACCGTGTGCAATTTGCTTACGGGGGGACTGACTCATTTATTGTTGAATCTCCGCAACCAGTGGCCTATATGGTGATGCGCCCGACATTCGATCAATGGTTGGTCGACAAAGCCCGCCAGGTTGGAGTGGAGATCCGTGAGGATGAGTCAGTAGTAAGCGTTCGGGAACTGGCGGAAGGGGTTGAAGTGGTCACCGGGAAAGGCCGCTATCATGGCCGCGTGGTCATCGGGGCCGATGGAGCGAAGAGTGTGGTGGCCCAGCAGTGTTTTCCGGGGCGACGTGCCCGGAACATTCCTGCCCTGGAAAGTGAATATCATGGAGACACGCCTCATGCATTCCAGGATACGCACACGGTGTTGATTAGTCTCCGTGCGGCGAAAAAAGGGTACGGCTGGGTTTTTCCGAAAGAAAAAGGCCTGTCACTGGGTGTGGGAGAATTTGTCAGAGGCGCGAATCGACCGAAGCGGAGTTTTGAGGATTTTATTGCCCATGAATCTGCCTTGGCCGGGCTGTCGATTCCTTCCCCGTTGGGCCACCCCCTCCCTATTGCCCATTTTCAAGCGAATCGTCCTTTACATCGGTGGACGGGAAGCTTGGTGCGAAATCGGGCGGTGTTGGTCGGCGATGCCGGCCATCTGGTTGATCCGTTACTGGGAGAAGGAATTTATTATGCCGTCCGGTCCGGACAATTGGCGGCAGTCAGCGTGGCGGCCACTCTTCGTGATCCAAACTATCGGTTGGACGGATATGAAAAGCGGGCGGAGGCCGAATTTGGACTGGAATTTCGAGTGGCTTCTCGATTGGGCGCCATCATTTATGGACTGCCCCGAAGATGCCATTGGTGGGCAGGCCGGATGTTTCCGGATGCCTATCAACGGGTTCTTCGGCGCTATTGTGAACTGTTGCAGGGGCGTGAAACCTATCAGACGCTTTGGGCCAAAATTCGACGACGATTGAGAGGTCCATTCCGGCGTTTATAGCTTAACGTGTGCGGTGTGAGATTGGTGGGAGGGAGAGCAGGGATGCTGGTCTGCAGATCGAGGTTAGCACCTACCAACCACTCTTCGGGATCAGGTTCTGTGAAGAAAAGGCATGGACGCGGGCATCTTATTCTTATAGCTCCGAGGGTTTAAAGCTCTGGCTGCTTGATTTCGGTCCTTAGGGCACAGGTATGTTGAGGCGCGTCTTTTCTTCTTGGGCCCTGTCAGGGGGGGAATTATTTGCCCGGTAGGGTAAGGCCAGTTTGTATGCCCTGGTTTATGAAGGTCGGAATTTAAGGAGTGTAATACATATGTCAGCGCTAATTTATGGACAGAAGCTCAGTAAATCTTATGGGACGAAGCGTCTTTTTCAGGAACTGACCTTAGGCGTATCAGAAAAAGACCGCATTGGGGTTATCGGGCCGAATGGATCGGGGAAAAGTACCCTTCTTCGGATCTTTGCCGGGCTTGAACAGCCGGATGAGGGAAGGGTCACTCGACGGCAGCATCTTCGGATTGCCTATATTCCTCAACAGGCGGAGTTCGATTCGGATTCTACGGTCGCAGAGGAAATTGAACGAGCCGCGCTGGCATCAGGCCTGCACGCGCATGATTGCGTGGCTCGAGTGCAGGAGACACTTGGACGCATGGGTTTCTCTCAGGGAGATCAGCTTGTGGGTCCCCTTTCAGGTGGATGGAAAAAACGGCTCGCGATCGCCTGCGGGTTTGTTCAGACACCGGATGTCATGTTGGTGGATGAGCCGACGAACCATCTTGATCTGGAAGGAATGCGTTGGCTGGAGCAGGTGATGTCCCAGGCTCCATGGCCGTGGGTCATGGTGAGCCATGATCGTTGGTTTTTGGGGCATGCGACGAATAAGGTTGCAGAAATAAACTCCCGGTATCCTGATGGCATCTTTCTTGTTCCAGGGGGCTATGAGGAGTTTTTGGTCAAGCGGGAGGAATTTCTGAACAGCCAAACTCAACAAGCTCAGGCCTTGGCCGGAAAAGTTCGCAGGGAGGAAGAGTGGCTCCGTAGAGGTCCCAAGGCTCGAACGACCAAGGCCAAGTATCGCGTGGATTCCGCCCATGCGCTGCAGGCGGAATTGGCTGAAACCCAAGTGCGTTTGCGACAAGGGGAGACCTCCATTGATTTTGTCGGTTCGGGCCGGCGCACGAAACAATTGATGGTCGTCCACCAGCTTCGAAAGGCGTTTGGTCCGCGGACGCTGATTCAAAAGTTGGACTGGGTCATTTCACCGGGAACCGCCACGGGGGTGTTAGGCCATAATGGGTCGGGCAAGTCCACACTCTTGAAATTACTCGCCAAGGAATTGGAACCGGATCAGGGAACCGTTACGTACGCTGATAAATTGCAAGTGGTTTATTTTGATCAAAATCGCGATCAACTCGATCCGAAGATGACCCTGCGGCGGACGTTGTCGGATTCGGGGCATACCGTGATGTACCGGGGGCAGACCGTGCATCTGGCTGGATGGGCCAAACGGTTTCAGTTTCAGCCCGAACAATTGGATCTCCCTATTGAGTTGCTTTCTGGTGGCGAACAAGCACGGGCGGTCATTGCCCGGTTAATGCTGCAATCTGCCGACGTGTTGATTGTGGATGAGCCTACGAACGACCTGGATATTCCGACGCGAGAAGTTCTGGAAGAAAGCTTGAAGGAATTTCCCGGGGCATTGATACTGGTGACCCATGATCGTTACATGATGGAGGAGGTATGTACGGATTTTCTGGGATTAGACGGGCAGGGAGGGTATGGCCAATTTGCGGATTATGGACAATGGGAAGCCTGGCTTCGCCGGCAACGATCGGGCAAAGAAGGCAAAGATCCGTCTAGCACTCAATCAAAAAGTACCCGTGCCACGACCGAACGGCCAAAAACAAAAAAACTGTCGTTTCGTGACCAACAAGAGTATGACACGATAGAAAAACGGGTCCTTGATGCGGAGGCGGTATTGGAATTGTGCCGCACTGAAACAGAAAATCCCAAAATTGCTTCGAATCATCACAAGCTTCAGGAAGCGTATGAAAATCTCAAATCCGCCGAACAGGCAGTAGAGCGTCTGTATACCCGCTGGGCGGAACTTGAAGCTAAGCAACAGGCGTAGGGTACAATGGCTCAATGAGCGTCTGGGAGAGTTGGTATGTGCCGAATAGGCGGTACACCCTGTCCTGAGGAAAAGAAAGAAATGACATTATGAGCCTGCTGGCCATCATTCTGAGACTAAGCATGACCTTCTTGCTCATTGGAGTAGGAGAAGCGTGGGCCGGTTATGAGGAAGGAGAGGAGGCCTACCTGCAGGAGGATTTTGCCACAGCTCTGACTGAATGGCGACCGTTAGCGGAAGAAGGAAATGCCGAGGCGCAGAACATGTTGGGCTATATGTACCGGTATGGCCAAGGCGTGCCCCAGGATTTTGAGCAGGCCAGACAGTGGTATCGTCGGGCAGCCGATCTCGGAAATGCCAGGGCTCAGAACAATCTAGGGGCGATGTACCGCCAGGGTTTGGGGGTACCGCAGGATTATCAGGAAGCCTTCCGATGGTTTCTGCGGGCTGCCGAACAGGGCAATGGTGGTGCGCAAAATCATGTTGGCCTCATGTACTACAAGGGAGAAGGGGTACAACAGGACCTGGTGCAAGCCTATATGTGGGCTTTTCTTGCTGCCGGGCAGGGTGTGGATCCGGCGATCCAAGCATTAGAATTTCTGGCCAAAGATATGACACCCGACCAAATTGACCAGGCCAAAGATCTGGCAGGGAAATGGAAGCCACGAGGCGAAGAAGTGGCTCTTTAGAATATCCGATAAGAACTTTTCCTGAGAAAAGGGCTCGTTGGCATTGCCAGCGGCCGAAAGAGACTTCCTTGACCGATTCCCAGAACGTCCTTAATAAGACGAAAGGAGAAAATGGCAATCCTGTAAGCTCCTTATCTTCCTCATCTATTTGACTCCCTCATATCCTAGTGCTACCCTTAATCACGGCACAAGCGATGGTGGTTATCCTGCCTTTCCCGCTTTTTCATTCCTAGGCGGATCGTTTTTCACGATTGGTTCTTGAGGGTGTGTAGCCTTCAATAACTAATTCGCTTCCCGTACGGCTTAACTGATCGGTACTTGTTCTTTGTCATAATCCGCATGGTTTTAATACAGAAGGAGGCTTCCAATGAAGCTGACAATGAAGTGGGGTGGGAAGGTCAGAAATAGAAAAACATTTAAACCGGAGCCAAAAATTCGTTGGGATCTCCTTGGCCTTGCTGATCCTTCTAAAGAAAAAATTCCCATGCCGATCGATGAGGTTCGCCGACAAGTTCTGATGATGTCCAGTCCCGGGTTTGACCAGGATAGTGCGACTCGCCTGGATGCCTTGCCGCAAAAAAATGCCCGTGCGTTGACTTCAGTCAAGCCAGGCCCCAAGCCTCGCAGGGTTGCATCCAAGTAAGACTGGTCTCCCTTTGCTGGCCGAAGCGAACAAATGGGGACAGGCCGCGCCCACTCGCTCAAATCTGGGTATGATGAACTGACCAACCTTCAGGAAAATGAAGGGATCAAGTCATCAGGTGATTCGGCCGGAAGCCTGATACCTTAAACGATAGGAGGAGGATTATGGGACGACCGACAAAAGTGACGCAGGCCAAACGAAATCGTGAAATGGTCAAAAGGATGAAACAACAGGATAAGGAAGCTCGCCGTGAGCAACGGAAGTCAGAAAATGAAGATGCCCCCAGGGTCCTTGATGGGGAAGATCCAGATTTAGTTGGTATACGGCCAGGCCCGCAACCCCCTCAATACTAGCGGGTTCCAAAACGTCTCCCTGGTCCTTCGATTCACAAACCTCCTATATTGTTCCTGGGGCTTAATCCCGATTCCCCTCCTTCTCTCGCTGGTGGCATTGCTGCCTGAAGCGCCTACCTCGCTTTTCTGTTCAGCCCCCTCTGAAATGCTTGTTTGGCAGATACCATGCCGGACGTGACCATGATCGTGAGATATGATTGGCCAAATTTGTGAGTGAACCTCCCGGTCATTTATTCCTCCCGCATTGCCTATTGCATCAGCTCTGTCGAGTGTTGCACCACTTCTTGGTCCAGGGCATGCTGAACACGAGTCAACTCCTCCAGGAGAAGAGACAACGTGTTTCGGATGGAATCAAACGAGTCCTGTCGACCGTGTTGTTCCAGTGCAAAAGCCAATTCGGCCAAATTTTGCACCCCGACGTTGCGACAGATCCCCTTGAGCCCGTGGGCCGCCAGGGTTAAGGCTTCCCGATTTTCAGTCGTCACAGCCTCCTGAACTTGCGAAACGCATTCCAATGCTTCCCGGATAAAGTTTTGCAGGATTTTGCACACAAATTCATTCCCGCCCAAGGTACGCCATTCGGCCAACCTTTCGCCATCCAACGGAGGGGGTTTCGTATGAACAACATTGAGAGGACCGGAATGCGGGCGGGGCTTCCGGAGCTGTACACCGTCGCCAACCTGGGAAATCGGGGGTTGGGTTCTTTCCTCCTTTGGTAACCAGCGATGTAGCATGTCACGGAGCTTTTCCGGTTTGATGGGTTTGGTCAAGTAATCATCCATACCTGCGGCAAGACATTTCTCTCGATCCCCGGACATGGCATTGGCCGTCACCGCAATTATCGGGATATGGCGCTTTTCCCCTTCCCATGAGCGAATCGCTTTGGTCGCTGCATACCCGTCCATCTCGGGCATCTGACAATCCATCAAGATGAGGGCAAATGCCCTTTCTCGGAGGCGTTCCAACGCTTCCTTCCCATTTGAAACGACTTCTACCTCATGGCCAATTTTGTGTAATAACAGCGAGGCCAATTCCTGATTGACGATATGGTCATCTGCCACAAGAATAGTACTCGGCTCCTGATTACAGGATTGCTCTTTGAGGGAATGCAGTGTCACCAATTTTTCTTGATTTGCGGTTTCCAATTGTTGATCGGAGGCCATCACGGCCACTAAGCTTTTTTGGAGTTGGGTCTTCCGGACCGGCTTGGTCAGATAGGCTTGAAAGCCCACGCGTTGCGCTTCTTTGGCATCACCACGTCTCCCAAGGGAGGTTAAAAGGAGACATCGGACACTTTGAATTCTGGGGTCAGCCTTGATGGCTTTGACCAACTCCAAACCGTCCATATTGGGCATATGCATATCCAGGATGGCCAGATCAAAGGGTTTCTCCCGGGCCACCGCGGCACGAAGCACGGCTAAGGCTTCCATTCCTGAAGCCGCCGAGGTTGGCCGCATGCCCCAATCCTCCGCATACTGGGCTAAGAGGTGCCGGTTGGTATCATTGTCATCCACGCAACATACACGAAGCCCTTCCAATATCGATTGATCGGTGTCAGAGTGAGATGGAATGTTTTGTGGATATTTTGCGAGAGGAAGCGTAAACCAGAAGACACTACCTTCTCCCAACCGGCTATCAACCCCTAGACTACCGCCGGATAACTCCACAATGCGTTTACAAATAGCCAGACCCAGCCCGGTTCCCCCATATTTCCTGGTGGTTGAACTATCGGCCTGACTAAAGGATTCAAAAATTTTCTCCTGGGCCTCCGGAGAGATCCCCACGCCGGTATCTGAAACCTGGACCCGAATGTCGATGCTGTGTTCTCCTTCATTCATGCGCATAATCTGCACCCCGATTTCACCATGTTCGGTAAATTTGATCGCGTTGCTCAGAAGATTGAGTAAGACCTGACGAAATCTGCCGGGATCTCCTAGAACATTGGTATGAACATCGGGCAAGACCCATCCCACCAATTCCAGACCTTTCTTTCCGGCCCGTTCGCCGACCATTTCCAGCGTTTCTTCCACTGCTTGACGAAGATCGAATGGAATCGTTTCAAATTCCAGTTTACCGGCTTCAATTTTCGAAAAATCCAAAATGTCGTTCAGAATCGTCATCAGGGATTCTCCCGAATTCCGGACGGTGGTAGCATAGTATCGCTGGTCCTTGGCCAGCTCGGTCTCAAGCAATAAATCAGTCATGCCAATAATCCCATTCATCGGAGTACGGATTTCGTGGCTCATGGTGGCGAGAAACTCACTCTTGGCCTGATTGGCGGCTTTGGCGTCCTCGGCCAAATGCAGGGCTTCGTCTTTGGCCTGGCTGAGTTCCCGGGTACGTTGGGCCACCTTTTCTTCCAGGGACTGTTGATACGATTCTACCTCGCATCGATACTGGCGCAGCCAATCAACCATTTTGGTGAAGGAGGCGGCCAAATCATGAATTTCATCCTTTGTGTCGATCGTGAGCTCACTGTGATGGTCGAGGTTGCCTTGGGTAATATCCGTCGCGACCGTGGCAAGTTTTTTGATAGGAGCGGTAATTTTCCGTACCAAAAGAATTGTGATCAAACTAGCCAAGAGTACAAACGAGAAGGTGTACCAGGCGAGTGATTGAAGAAAGGTGGCTCGTTGCGCCTCCAGCCGTTGAAGGCTGAATCCAAATTGCACAAAACCAATAACTTTTGGCCGGGGAGAGACCGCTCCGATTGAAGAAAATAACTCATCAGTTTTGGGCTGTGTGACGACCGGAGCCAGAAATTCCCAATAGGTTTGGCCGTCACCTGGATTGACGGCATTATAGGAACGGATGGAGGCCGGGGATGTGGTTTTTTCGTAAAGATCGATCATGGGTACCTGGATGGACTCATTCATCGACTTGGATAAGAGAATTTTGGTTTGAGCATTGCGCAAGGCCACATAGGCGATGTCCGGATTTGTGCCCAGTTGCGCGAGAACCTGGTTCAGGGCATCCTGATTTTCGGTATACATCGCATACTCCCCCGCTTGGGCGACCATTGCGGCGACGGCCACTCCGTAATGGTGTAAGGCTTGCATTTGATGGGCCTGCTGGACGAGAGCCACAATGAGTCCGATCCCTAAGGCCATAATGATAATCAAGGAGAGAATCAAGGTATTAAATTTGGTGATCAGATTAATCCGTAGATTTCGCATCGTATCTCCTTGTCGATTACTCAAATATGGTATGAGCACCCGCAATCAATCCATCCGGGAGGTTCAATTTCATGTGGTTGATGGATTTGAGGTTGAGGGCATACAGCACTTTTCGAGGTGGTTGGGGTTTCAGTGTACGAATATTCACTCCCTTGAGAACCTGGTTTCCGTATTCTCCGCATTGAAGGCCAATATCAAAATAATCACGATCTAAGGCGTACACCGCTCCTGCTTTGACCCAGGAAGTGGAGAGGCCGATAAATGGAATTCGATTACGAAAAGAAAACAATAAAATACCTTTAGCTGTTTCGGGAGATAACACCACAGAATCCGTGAGACCCCACAGGACGTCGGCGCGACGAGACAGACTGTCCAGGGCATCGGGCAGGTCCCGAGGAGAGTCGACTTTTTTGGCATAGAAGGTCAGGCCGGCGTCTTCAATGATTCGACGGGCCTGTTCAATGGTGCTGGTGTTTTCCTGAGCGTTAAACAATGCCCCGATGGTTTTTTTATGGGGCAAGAACTGTTGGATCCAGGAAACCTGTGTGTTCAGAGGAAATTCCAAAACAATCCCTGTGGCGTTCTCTCCCTTCGTGAGTTCGGCTTCGTTCATGATCATTCCTGCAATAATCGGAATGTCCTTAATCTCACGCATGACGGCTTCGGTCGCAGGGGATCCGAGGGTCAAAACCAGCAAGGGATTTGCCTCCTTAATTGCTTGTAGGACACCGCCTGGTTCCTGAATAGGGCCCTCAAAGTGCCGGATATCGTATTCCACGGTGATTCCTTGTTTGTTTAAATACTCCTGAAAACCCTTCCGGACCTCCTGGTAGGGATCGCTTTGCTGAGTCATGAAGATCATGATTCGGAAGCCTGCTTCGGTTGGAACGACGGACGAAAAGAAAAACACCGCCGCTAGAACGCTCAGATGAAGCGGTATTCGCCAGGAATATCTCATCGACGGTTCCGTTTCTCTGCTCAAAACTCCAAAGTGAGTTTAATTCGGTACGTACGCCCATCTTGAGGAATCTGATTCTGGAGATGTTCCTCGGAGCCGGGGTCCCCATAATGCTGGTCAAAGAGGTTATACACGGTTCCGGAAATCTCCAGTCCTCTAATCCAATCCCCGCCAAGCACCGGAATATTTTTCAACCGGCTAAACAGAGACAGGCTCGTTAAAAGATAATCGTCTGTGCGTGTTCCAGCTAAAGTTTTCCGGGTACTCACATATTGCATGCCAAGAGAACCAAAGAGGGTTTCCTGATAGAGGGGGCCGATCAGGTTAAGTTTTGCCAAATGTGCGGGAGAGTTGGTCAGCTTCACTCCCGTGTCTCGATCTTCGGTATTTTGAAATGAATAACTGACGCGGCTATCCACCGTTCTCAGGATTTTTCCCTCCAAGGCCACTTCGACGCCTAAGGTTTCGGCATCCTGTAAGTTTTCATTGAACAGAAGTCCATCGTTGGGATCGGTCACAAAGGTGATCAAATCATCAATTTTGTTGTAGAAGAGGGAGGCTGTCCCGCGAAGAGAACCCCCCAAGGATTGTTCCACAATGAATTCGAAGGTCTCGATTTTTTCGGGATCTAAATTCGGGTTGGGTTTTTGGGTGTTGAATCCATCGTGATAATACTTCTCATAGACGCTCGGGGCTCGAAAGGCGGTTCCGTATAAGAACTTCAGATTTGTCCCGGGAAGGGGATTATAAATGAGGCCTAGCCGCGGATTCGTGGTACCACCAAATGTCGGGAAATGATCATAGCGCACGCCGAGATTTAATCTGAGATTGTTCAGGATCTCCACCTCATCCTGGAGAAAGACCCCCCAATTGACCGAATCCCGCTTGTCGTTCAAATTCACAGCACGATCGTAGTTTTTTTGATCCTGCCGGAAATTATGGCGGAGTTCTCCTCCGACCGTGAACCGGTGAGTATTGTATAGACGCTTTGTGATCCAAAATTCCGATCCCCACCATTGTGCCCAGGCTTTATCCTGGCTGACCACAAGATCGGCAGGATCTCCCGGATCGGCGAAGTCATAGACATAATTCCCGCTATAGTAGTAATTGTCATAAAAGAGGCGGCCCACGACTTTCGTTTGATCTTCAAAATCATGTTCATATCGAAGATCCAGAAAGCCGTGCGAATCAAGGAGGTCAGTCCGTTTGTCATTAAAGAGGGTTTCATAGGTCGCAGTGGGAATTCCCTTTTTCCGTTGGACATACACCCCTCTCAACGTCAGATCTATCCAAGAAAGTTGCCCTAAAAGGTTAGCGGCTTGTTCGTCGTCATTCTTTCGGGAGACTCCATTATTGGTGGACGGATCATCGAATTCCTTAAAATACAGCTCATCCTTGCCCTGGCTATCCAAATACGTCCCCGAAAGGAGAAATTCAATTCCATTGGAAAACCGGTTTCCGTAATTGAGGCGGGTCTTATACGTGTCATAGCTGCGTTGTTCTCCGGATACTTCAAATCCTTGATAATCTCTTCCCCGTTTGGTCCAGACATTGATCACGGCAAAAAATGCATTGTTGCCATAAAGGCTTGAACTAGGCCCTCGAATGACTTCCACGCGATCGATATTATCGATGTCGACCAGAAACCCATTTCCTATGACTGTGCCATCATACATCGCATCATTAGTTCGATGGCCGTCAATTAAGATCAGTACGCGCGTATTGAAGTCCGATGGACGGGCAAAACCCCGGATTCCAAGAAATTGATAGGTGCGGTCATTGGTTGTGAACATCCCCCGAAGACTGGCCAGAAGGTCAGCCATATTTCGATAGCCGTACTTTTTGATCTCCTCTGCGGTAACAATACTGATAGAAGATGGGGCTTCCGTGATTTTTTGATCATATTTTGAGGCGCTATAGACCGAAGGGATATCTTGAAACAGAAGTTTTTCTTCTGCTGAAAACATGGTGTCGGAGAGGTCAAATTGAGCAAAGGCTGAAATGGGAAAGAGCCACACGCTGATGGTTACATTCAGGAATACTCTGAACATCAATTGGTTCACCTGAATCTGCAGGCTCACCTTTTCATTTTTGATCATCCGACCTTGAGAACAGGGTCTCGATTCATTGATCCCTCGTGGCATAAAACTTCGGGCGTCTGTGCTCTTCTTGAAGGAGAGACTTAGAAAATGGTCACTCACTTTGATGAAAATGGCCATTTACTTCACTGGGCCACTGATCCCTTAGCAAAAGGAGTGACATCGTCCTGGCTTCTGATATGTGAATGAGCTCAGGACATCTTCATTCCTGTCGGTTTGGGAGGGACCATTCTTTATATTTTTCAGTGAGTTGTGGATATGAATAAACATCCAGGAATGGGGGGAGTGGGGAGGGGGTACACTTACAGATAAGTGATGTGGGGCAAAATGCATCAGAACTTTGACGGGAATAACCGTTTTAGTCACTCAAATTGGCAGAATTGATAATTATGAGGAGAGATTAAAACAAAAAATTATGGAGGTTCCCCTGTATTTAAAAGCCAAAATGGAGGGGGAACCTCCAACAAACTTCTTGCTACAAATTAAAAGCACAGACTCTTATCGAAGAGGCATAACCTTTGCTGTATTTTTGTTGAGACAACAAAGGGGCTATTGATACCGAATAAGTGAGATTGAGGATCATTAAGGGAACAGCGGAGGGTCAGATCCGCGGTGAGGGTGAGAAAGCGTGGAAATTTTTCGGACTGTGAGAGGGAGAGATCAGAGAGAGGGCATTTCTTGGAAATATTCCAATAGAATAATGAAGAAGGCAAGCGTTCTCACAGACATGCCGTGCAGGTTAAGGACATGCTGTAACAACCGAAGGTGGGAATGTGGGAAATTTCAAAGGGGAAGCGCTGACCGGAGAGGACCCTGAGGCCCTCGTCCATTAGGTAGAAGGTATTTCAATCATTAGCTACGAAAAAGTTTTCTTGGAGCCAAACTCTACATTACGTAACGAGTGAGATTCTCAATTGGTATGAAGGCCCTTCTAAAAACAAAACCGGAAAAAGGGTTCACCCTCATGGATTGGCCGGATCCCCAACCAGGTCCTTCTGATGCCCTGGTACGTGTGGAGGCGACTTCCTTGTGTGGAACGGATGCTCATATTTATAACTGGGATGAATGGGCGAGCCACCGTATTCATCTTCCCAGGATTATCGGGCATGAAATGTTCGGAGAAGTGGTGGAGGTGGGTCGAGAGGTGTCCTCCGTCAAAGTTGGAGATCGGGTGGCTGCTGAGTCTCATCTTACTTGTGGTGTGTGTTTTCAATGCCGAACCTGCCAGGCGCATGTTTGTAAAAACTATCGAATCTTAGGAATTGATTTTGATGGTTCCTATTCGGAATTCGTCGCTCTTCCCGAACGGGTTTTATGGAAAACCGCACCTGATATCCCACCGGAGTTGGGTTGTCTGCATGAACCATTAGGAAATGCGGTCGATGCCGCCCTGGCGGAAGATCTGACCGGGCATACTGTTCTTGTGACTGGTTGTGGCCCGACCGGATTGTTCGCGATTGCAGTTTCACGCCTTGCGGGAGCTGGACGTATCATTGCGACCGATATCAGTGACTACCGTCTGGGATTAGCGAAGCAGCTTGGTGCCGACCATGTACTCAATGCCAGCACGGTATCTCTCGATGCCCTGGGTGCCTCCTTGTCCGATCTCTTAGGAGGGGAGGGAGTGGATGCCGCCTTGGAAATGTCGGGGGATCCGGTAGCCTTGCATCTGGCGTTTCAGACCGTGAAAAACGGAGGGCGCGTGACCTTGTTTGGCATCCCCAGGGGGCAAGTGTGCTTTGATTTGCCCAATGAAATTATTTTCAAAGGCATACGGGTCTATGGGGTGACGGGCCGCCGGTTGTTCGGGACCTGGTATCGGTTGGCCGGGTTGTTTAAGGCAGGGCTCAACATTCGACCAGTCGTGACCCATACCATTCCAATGGCTGATTTTGTCAAAGGGTTTGATCTCGTCAATGCAGGCCAATGCGGCAAGGTGGTGATGCTGCCTTAACGCCAAAAAGGAAATTCATCACATGATGAGTTTCCCTACATGTTCAAAAGTCACAAAAACGTATGGCCTACCAATCTTTCCAATATCTCCTCCAAGCCCAGCTGGAAGAAATACGCTCCGCCGGTTTATTCAAAGGCGAACGGCAAATCCTTGGACCGCAGGGAGCCCGTATCCGTGTGGCACAAGGTGAGGTGATCAACCTTTGTGCCAACAACTATCTCGGATTGGCCAACCATCCTCAGGTCATTCACGCCGCGAAAGAAGGGTTGCGCCAATATGGTTTCGGCATGGCCTCCGTCCGGTTTATTTGCGGGACACAGGATCAGCACAAACGATTGGAGGAAGGGATCAGTCGGTTTTTGGGTACTGATGACACCATTCTGTACACCTCCTGCTTCGATGCCAATACCGGCCTCTTTGAAACGATTTTGAATGAGGAGGATGCCATTGTCAGTGATGCATTAAATCATGCGAGCCTGATCGATGGCATTCGACTCTGTAAGGCCAAGCGGTTCCGGTATGCCCATTCCGACATGCAGGAGTTGGAAACGGCTCTGCAGAAGGCTGCCGGCTCACGGGTTCGTCTGATTGCCACCGACGGGGTTTTCTCTATGGACGGCGATTTCGCGAAGCTCGATCGGATTACTGAACTGGCTGAGCGCTATGATGCCGTCGTGCTGGTTGATGACAGCCATGCTACAGGAGTGTTGGGTAGAAACGGGAAAGGCACTCCGGAACATTTTGGTGTGGCTGATCGTGTAGACATTCTTACCAGCACGCTGGGAAAGGCTTTGGGCGGAGGTGCGGGCGGTTTCACTTCCGGGCGGCGTGAAATCATCGCACTCCTGCGGCAACGTTCGCGGCCGTATCTGTTCTCCAATGCCCTGCCCCCCGTTACCACGGCTGCAGCCTTAAAAGCATTGGACATCGTGAGGGAAGGTGAGGATTTGCGGACGACTCTTAAGGAGCATGCGCAGATGTTTCGAAGCCATCTGGAGGCTTTAGGCTTCCGCCTGGTTCCGGGGCACCATCCCATTATTCCTGTCATGCTGGGAGACGCGGAATTGGCGACACGTATGGCTGAACGGTTGCTTGAAGAGGGTATCTATGTCATCGGATTCAGTTTTCCGGTAGTGCCCAAGGGGCAGGCCCGCATTCGGGTGCAAATGTCATCCGCCCACACCCGGGAACAGTTAGAACGCGCTCTTCAGGCTTTTGAGACCGTGGGACGGGAACTGGATGTCATCCCATAACCCATGACGGTATGACTGCCAACAAACGACAATGTTCCTATGTTCATCGGGGAGGAGAAATGCCTCTGCTTGGGGTGACCATTTGGAATGTCTTCAAACAACCGTCAAGACCTGTCCGCAGGCCGATCCCTCGTTTTCATTTCACAGGACAGGCGATTCTCCTATGCCGGGTTTCACCTGGAGGCCACGAAACTGGCAAAAGGGCTGATGGCGCTAAACATCAGGCGGGGAGAACGGATCGGCATCTGGTCGACCAACAATTTTGAATGGGTGTTGCTCCAAATGGCCACGGCCCTGAGCATTGGGAGCAGAACAACAGGACGGAGGGCATGAATTCCAGGGCCTGATTGTTCGACTGTTTCGGGTAGGGGAAACCGATGGTGATGCGTAGAAAGGGAGTGCCGGCATGAAAGAAGCCTGTTGGAGTTTTGAAGATTACTGTGATGACCTGGGCCCGGCAAAAATCGTGCATCTCTATGATCCAGCCAGTGGTATGCGGGGAATAGTGGCGATTGACAATATCGCCTGTGGTCCTGCGATCGGCGGGGTGCGTATGGCTGCGGATGTGTCCACGCGCGAAGTCTTTCGTCTGGCGAGAGCGATGACTTTTAAAAATGCCGCCGCCGGGCTGCCGCATGGCGGGGGCAAAGCCGGAATCCTGGCTGATTCTCGAACTCCTGATAAGGCACGCGTGATTCGCGCCTTTGCCCAGGCCATTCGCGATCTGGTGGAGTATATTCCCGGGCCGGATATGGGAACAGACGAGACCTGCATGGGCTGGATCCATGACAAAATTAAACGGGCCGTGGGTCTTCCGCGGGTGCTTGGGGGCATTCCACTTGATGAGATCGGGGCCACGGGGTTCGGGCTGGCCGAATGCGCCGAGGTGGCGGCAGTCTCATGCGGCCTCGCGCTGGAAGGCGCAACCGTGGCCATCGAAGGCTTTGGGAATGTGGGGAAGCATGCCGCCCTCTTCCTGCAACAAAAAGGCGCCAGACTCGTCGCCGCGAGTGATAGTCGGGGAACCATGTATGATCCGGCAGGGATCCCTGTGGCCGCCCTGGTCGAAGCCAAAGCGGCATCGGGTAGTGTTCTGGGTTATGCGAAAGGCAGGAAGCTGAGTCAACAGGAAATTTTTGGTTTGCCCTGCGATATTCTTATTCCCGCCGCCCGTCCGGATGTCATTCACCTCAACAATGTCGATGCCATACAAGCCAAATTGATTTTGCAGGGAGCCAATATTCCTGCCACGCCAGAGGCCGAAACCAGATTGCATCAACGGGGTACTCTGACTATTCCTGATTTTATCGCCAATGCCGGAGGAGTTATTTGTGCCTCCGTGGAATACCGTGGAGGGAATGAGGCTCAAGCGTTTCAGGCCATTTCAGAAAAAATCCGACGCAATACGGAAGAAGTGCTCATGCGCAGTCTGAAGAAAAACATTGAACCTCGCAGGGCCGCTATGGATCTGTCCCGGGAACGAGTCCTACAAGCGATGGCCTTCCGGTCCTGCTAATATCCAAGGGGATCTCAGCTCCGGATCCTGGACCTTCTGATACAATACATATTATGGAGCAAGGAGCATGTATCCCCCGATTGGGCAGGTTTTCATGGGCCATGTGCCACATTGGTGATCGGCTCCTGGAAAGCGGATGATTCTATACATGCCCGGTGGGAGACTGTCCTACTTCATGAGAATATGTTGCCTTGATGTGAAAAATCGGTCAGGCCGGAAAAGGGGATCACAGGTGACACACAAAAACAGCCTTTTCCATCTCAAGGCGAAAGAGAGCAAGGATCCTTGAAATTATGAAACGAATTCTCCTGGTCGATGACCATCAGATGGCTCGAGAAGCCTTAAAGCAATTCCTGGAGACACAAGGGTATCGCATTGAAGAAGCGGAAAACGGGGCGGTAGGGTTGGCCCTGATCCAGCAAGGGAGGTCCTTCGATCTTGTGATTTCCGATAACCAGATGCCCGTGATGACGGGTCTGGAATTCATCCAACGACTGGCACAGCAATCTTATATCTCCACCCATCCCTTAATTCTTTACTCTGGCCAGGTTACTCCGGAATTAGAACAGCAAGTCCGTGCCTTAGGGGTCTATGCGGTTCTCCAAAAACCCTACAACTTACAAGATCTGCTCAGTTTGGTTCGCCAAGCGTGTGAAAGTCCTGAAGGGTGAGCGGCGGGCTGTCTGTCCGAAATCTACTTGTACGTCCTTTGGCGGGAGACAGAACGCACGGCTACAATCATTCTGTCCTTCCCGGTTTGACAAATCTTTCCCGGAGGCTGAGTTCAGCATGTTCAAATTGATCCGGAATTTATCGTGCAACCATGTCACTTATTTCGGCTGCTCTAATAGAGAAAGAAGGCCAAACATAACTCGTGGGCGGACAAGTGAATATGCATAATTTCAACCATAGGCCAGTATCAGGTCCCCAATCCTGGCAAAGGAGTCTTTCACCAAATTTGCGATTCATCTTGGACCGTACAACGTGCGTTTCGCCGTTAAGCCTTTTGACGTTGCAAGTTGCAGGTTGCAGGTTGCAGGGCAGCGATGGTGCTGGACCCTGACGGGAACCGAAAGGCTAACCACCCGGTGTAACAGAGATAAATGAGTTCATAGTTTAAGATTTTGTCTTACCTTTTTCGCCCTTCTCGAATTTATTCTGAATGCGGACAATTGCGGATGGCTGGTCGTTTGCCCCACTCTTTTTCAACGGGGCTTTACGATTGCTGAAGCCGGTTTGAAAAGTGTGTTTTTGCACCGAGGGCAAACAATCCCATTTCAGCCGCAGGGTCGTTGCGCTCCACACAGATCATCAAACGTAGAAGGAGGAAATTTCCATGAATGTGAAGTGGAAAACACTGGATGGTGGATGGAGTCCTTACCTCGCAGGATCTTTAGTAGGCGTGCTGGCCATTGTCTCTGTGATGGCGACCACCCAGTTGATGGGGAAAACTCACTACTTGGGCGCGTCGACGACGTTCGTGCGCGCGGCCGGCATGCTGGAACAAACCGTGGCTCCGGAGCATGTCACAGCCAACGAGTACTTTATAAAGGAAAAGGTGCGCGTTGATTGGCAATTCATGTTGGTTCTCGGCATCTTCCTCGGGGCCCTGATTTCCTCAGCGACGGATCGAAGCTTCAAGCTGGAGCGTCTTCCACCGTTATGGGAACAACGCTTTGGTTCCTCCCTGACGAAACGGGCCATGGGAGCCATGCTGGGCGGGATCATCGCCATGATCGGTGTGCGAATGGCTGATGGCTGTCCCTCCGGACATGGTTTGAGCGGCATGATGCAATTCTCTGTCAGCGGATTGGTCGCCATGGGCATGTTCTTTGGAGTCGGGGTGCTGGTGGCTGCCCTCGTCTATGGGAGGAATGTGTCATGAGGGTCGATCAGTGGCTGGGTCTCATGACGGGAATCCTGTTTGGATTCTTGTTGCAGAAAGGCCGGGTTTTGCGTTTCGAAAAACAAATTGGTGCCATGTTGTTAAAGGATATGACGATTTTGAAGTTTATGCTTTCTGCGATTCTCGTCGGCATGGTCGGAATAACCTTGCTGACGGATGCAGGGCTTGCGACCTTAAGCCATAAACCGATGAATCTCGGTGCCGTGTTGCTTGGGGGGGCTTTATTCGGAGCCGGGTGGGCGGTGATGGGATATTGTCCGGGTACCTCGATCGGTGCGTTGGGCGAAGGGCGCTGGCATGCCGTTTTTGCTGTAGCGGGAATGCTGGTTGGAGCCGGTCTTTATGCGGAACTCTATCCCTTTTTCCAATCAACGGTTCTGGCATGGAAAGACTTCGGCAAAATCGGCGTGACGGATGCATTGGGTCTTTCAACGTGGGTCATCATTCCGATGTGCTGGGCCGGAGTAATTGTTTTGTTCCGTTGGTTCGAACGAAAAGGACTCTAAGCGTTCAGTGAGGAAGGAGGTATCGGCTGCAACGAATGTTATCAAGGCACCGGTGAGGTAGATAGTCAGTTGCATTGGTCACAGGAGACGGAATGTTGAAAGAAATTACATGAGAGTAAGGTTGGGGTTGATATTTTGAATGAGGATTATTCGGGGCTCAAGGCGAAGATGAAAGCGGTGGTGACGGCGGCCACAAACAACGTTCGCAGACCCGCCCAGAGCCAAAAGGTGTGACTGATCCGTCCCAGGTACACGCCAAGCAGAAAAATGATGATCAAGGCCAGGACAAATGCCGATTCCAGCGGACGAAGAGCAAGTGGCTTCAACAGTGGAACTGCCCACAAGGGCAGCAGGATCACCAGTGAGATGGCCAAGGGAGCGATCCCATTTACCAAGGCAATGACGACCGGCAGGAGCCGAGCGGCTCGTCCATGGGCTGAATGCCTCAAATCGGTCACCATGGCTTTTTCAAGTTCCCTGAGTTCCCTGCGCTTTTCCGCGGCTTCGCTAATATAGGCGCTACTGATGCCGCTCATCCCCAGGGCAATGGCCACCCCGAGGCAGGCACTGATGACCACAGGCAATTTGACTTCGTCGCTCACATAGAACCCCACCAGCAGACCCAGCATCGTGAGTGCGCCGTCGAATCCATTGACGACAAAGTAACGTCGTGCGATTAAATGGGAACGTGTGAGTGTGAGAAGCCAGGTAAGCTCTGCAATCAGAGACGCCATGGTTAAGCGGGTTCAGTATCGACCGGTCCATTCTCCACATCGACTTCGTCGATACTGTGAATCGATCCTCCCAGAGAACTAATGACTTCAGTGATGGCACGGTAAGGCACATTTTCTCCCTCAATCATCAGAAGGACTGTTTCCGTTTTTTCATCCATCGCCGCGACTGTTAACTTGATGCGACATCCAGGCACTTTTTCTGCAATAGCCGTGGTGAAGTCAAGGGCGTTAGGGTTATGAGGCTTGAGGACATCAAGGACAATGCGTTTGATTTGCACCATCGGGTCTCGCGTTCCCGGATAAAGGAGAAGAATAGAAATGTGCCATGATATCGCATTTCATAAGCAATGTAACTGCTCTTTTTTCTTAGAATCGGGAAAGGGAGGGAGGCCAGATCATACGGAGTTTAGGTGCTGGCCTTACAGCTGTATGATGTTCATCGGGACTCTATTCTGGGGGTTGCCGGTAAAGGCAGTCTCCGGTGGGCAGGGTTCTTTCTCTTCACCGTCATGATTCAAAAGTTTTCTCGGTCAGATCCATCTGGAAAGATGGGCTGCCTCTCAGATAACATACCCCAATTTATCCATCGGCTTATGATAGAGTATGAATATGAAACTAAAAAACCTTATTTGGTGTGTGGTGCTAGGTATCCTAACGGTGGGAGGATGCGCCTCCTCGCCCATGGAGATTCCGGAAATTCTTCAGAAGCAGATTGATCCCACGCTCACGTTTTCGGAAGTGATTCAACATCCTGAGTCCTATAAAGGCAGGATGCTTGTGCTTGGAGGTGAGGTCCTTTCGGCCAAGCGCCTTGCGGAAGGCACCCGGCTTGAGGTGTTGCAATTACCCTTGGATGATTACCAACGGCCCATAGTGACCCGGACAGACTCACAAGGCCGGTTCCTTGCCGTGGAGAAAGCTTTTCTTGATCCCGCCATGTTTCCGCCAAATACCCTGGTCACCATTGTGGGAGAGGTGACGGAGAGAGTCTCCGGCAAGCTGGATGAAATGGACTATCAGTTCCCCGCGGTGGTAATCAGGCACCTGTATGTGTGGAAAGACCCGTCTTTGACTCAAGAAAGCAACTCGGGTCCCTGGTACAGCATCTTTGGTGGTGGCAGTACCGGCGGCCGGGTGGGTGGCGGGGTCGGGATCGGCATTGGTTTTTAGTGTTAAATCTTCCTTTTTCCATATCTTCTTCCCTCATCCCGACATCAGGTTTGCGATTAATAAAGATATTCGTGTGTGGCCTTTTGTGGGTCCCGGCTGAATAGGGGTTATTGAGTTCCTCTCCCATGTTTTATGCCCGGTTCCGCCCGCCGGATCTCCTGCCTTTCTGTTAAACAAAAAATGAGGTACATACTTTGGACTCGGCTTCCCAGATCTCCTGTAATGCCTGCTTGGTCCCGGGCTGGAGACTCGTGGGAAAGGCATACAACACATTGCGGGTTTTGTGCACC
>DOFS01000038.1 GCA_003523945.1 Nitrospiraceae bacterium
GGGGGAGTCCATATATGACAATCAGTTGATCGCTCTTCCTCCTAAGGTGCACGGCCCCTTGCATGCCACCCCTAGAGGATGTTCAAAAGGAACCACACAGGATTCAATTATTTTGTTGAGCGTGTCGTGTGGAGGATTTGGGGAAGCAGTCCGCAGACAAAGGCTATAAAAAGCAGATGGGAAGATGGAGACAGAATTTCGTCAACAACAGATATGTTCCCTTAACCTGACCCTAAAAGTTTCCTCTCCCCCTGCTCCGACGCCTGCCGCCCGTCCCATGATCGGACGCTCTTTTTCTTGGCGGGCCTTGTGTGAGCGGAGCGAGTTGGTCCGCTCTCCCGTGGTTAGCGTCCGGTCAATCAGATGAGCGGGCGGGGCGTCAATGGTTTTGGGTCCTTTTGCCGAAACAAAAGAACCTCGCCTGCCGGGGCGAAACCCGGCAACACAGAGCATCACGTTGAAACGAGGAACAAGATACAGGTCTGTTGTTAAAAGTTTCGTGCGCAGATTGGAGAAGCAGTCCGCAGACAAAGGCTTCAAGAAGCAGGTGGGACAGGTGGAGACAGAATTACCTCAACAACAGATTTGTTCCCATACCCTGCCCCTATAAGTTTCCTCTCCCCATTCCGACGCCTGCCGCCCGTCCCATGATCGGACGCTCTTTTTCTTGGCGGGCCTTGTGTGAGCCTGGCGAGTTGGTCCGCTCTCCCATGTTTAGCGTCCGATCAATCAGATGAGACGGGCGGGGCGTCACTGGTTTTGGGTCCTTTTGCCGAAACAAAAGGGCCTCGCCTGCAGGGGCAAACCCGGCAAAACAAAACATCACGTAGACTTGAGTGTGGAGACCACACGTGCATTCCCTTCACCTGCCCACACGTTTTACTGTCTAATTCAGGACAGAATTCAGGAAAGTTTTCGCTAGACCTTGTCTATCCCACCTGGGCACAGATCCTTCGCCGCCGGCTCAGGATGACAGCCTCTTGATGGCTCACTTTGTCTTATTTTTCGAACCGGCCTTCGACGTGTGTAGTAATTCCGCCCATAATCAGGGGAACTTTCCAGCCAATAAACTTCCGCTGAACTTCTCCCCCTCAAAGTACTTTTGGTTAGGCTGGACATAGGGATTTATGTAGAATTGAGGCAAACGCTGGAAGGAGGGTAACTCATGAGTGAACTGGAACAGCTTGAGCAAAAGGGGGGAAGCGCGTCGAGGCTAGAGTTACATTCAGCTATCGCAGACGGCTGGAACGAACGGGGCTGAAGGCAGTGGGATATTCCCCCTTGCTAGCCCCCTGTTCGGCCACTTGCGGAACTAATCTGGAAATTCTCAAGTGCCCGGAAGGTTTACATTTTCTCCATATCTTTGATGGCCGGTCCGTGCAGTACTTTGCCGTCAGCGGCGAAACGCGAGCCGTGACACGGACAATCCCAACTCTTTTCCGCCGGGTTCCACTGTACGAAGCAACCCATATGAGTACAGACCGGCGACAGGGTACTCACCGTACCGTCTTCCGCTTTATACATCGCCACTTTTCCCCGTTCCGTTTTCACAATCTTACCCTCACCAAGCGCGATACTATCAGGGGTTTCGTTCGTCATGCGGTCACCGACGAAATGTTTAACAATATCGGCTCCCTGCTCGACCAAATCCTGGACTCCCGCCAGATTTGCGCGGTTCGGGTCGAAAACTTCCAACCACGAATTCTCGCGATCTAAAATCAAATCGCGCAAGAGAATTCCGGCCACGGTGCTGTTGGTCATGCCCCAGCCGGCAAAGCCGGTGGCGACATAGAGATGCCGTGAAGATGGTCCATACCGCCCGATGTACGGCACTCCGTCAATGGTGCGATTGTCCTGTGTTGACCAGCGATATTCCACCGACTCGACCGCGAACCGCTCGCGCGCCCATTGCTCAAGCCTTTGATAACGGGCCACGGTATCATCGCCCTGTCCGGTTTTGTGTCCTTCGCCGCCAACTAAAAGCCAGTCACCTCCGGGCACCGGATAGCTCCGCACAGAGTAAGACGGCTCCGTGCTGATAAACATGCCAAGGGGGCCCGGCTCCACCACGCGGGCGGCCAACACATAGGACCGATGCGAATGCAGACGAAAGGAGTACAGAGCTTTGTCGTTAAAAGGAAAGTGGCTGGCAACGATGACCGAGCGCGCGGCAATCGCGCCCTGCTCGGTGGTGATGGCGCACGGCTCGCCTTCTTCCACATTCACGACGCGAGTTCTTTCAAAAATATAACTGCCCTCGCCGGAGATGTCTTGCGCTAAAGCCAGCAAGTATTTACGCGGATGGAATTGCGCCTGATTGTCGAAACGCACAGCGGCTTTTACCGAAAAGGGCAACGGCGTTTCATGCGTGAAAGTGGCCGGAAGCCCAAGCTTCAATGCCGCGTCCGCTTCGGCCTTGATCTGATTTACCTCGTCATCCGACTCCGTATAGGTGTAGGCCTCGGTGCGGAAGAAATCGCAGTCGATGTTTTTAGCTCGAACAAGATCGGCGATCTGTTCGATAGCGGCCTGGTTCGCCTCGGCGTACGCTCGCGCCTTCTCTTCCCCGAAATCGCGGATGAGATCATCGTAAATTAATTTATGCTGTGAAGTTATTTTGGCGGTCGTGTAGCCGGTCACACCCTGAATAATGCGCTCAGCTTCCAGCACCGCGACAGTTTTTCCCTGAGCCTTGAGCAGCGTGGCCGCCGTTAAGCCGACCAGCCCACCGCCAATAATGGCCACATCCACAGCCAATCCGCTTTGTAAAGACGGAAAACTTGTTTCCGGGGTCGTGTCGAGCCAGAGTGAATTCGATTTGCCTGGCAGAGAGTGATAATGATTGGGCATAGTTTTTTTGCCGGAGTATTCCGGAGCTCCTGGTGATTCTTAAGTTGGAAAATTATACGTTCCCCCAAATGGAATCTGGCACCATCGTCTTCCCTCAATTATTCATGGAGTTGACTGACAAATCCTCTCCCGTTTTTGTGCTCTCGAAGCACAATTAAAACACACAATACTGCTACACTTGATGCGACAAATTCTTGGACAACGAAAGAATTACGTCCAGAATTTTGATCTGCAGTTATACCGCTTCTTGTGATTTTTCTTCGCCTCCTGCCAGTCAATAACCTTTCCGGAACGGAGGAGACCATCAGAGTTGTTTCGCACAATAGGGTTTCTTGCCAGGGAGAGATTGAGGCGATGGGCCTTCTTGAGAAAAACCAGTGGTCAAATATTTTATTGAGAGTTTCGTATGAAGGAATGAGGAAGCAGTCCGCAGGCAAATGCTCCAGGAAGCAGGTGGGACAGGTGGAGGCAGAAATTCGGCAACAATAGATTTGAC
>DOFS01000372.1:0-8992 GCA_003523945.1 Nitrospiraceae bacterium
CATGATGTGCCCGGCGATTTCGAAATGGCGGTCGGCGGTTGGACGCAAGTGCAGGTTTCCGCCGTAGGTCAGCATGTTCTGCCAGGACATCAAGTCCATGTACCCGAAATGAATGTGGTTCGTCGGGAACAATTGGCTGAAAGTATGTCCACCGTTCTTTTGTGAGCTACCCGTGGCGTAGTTGATCTCTCCACCGATACGCGGTTGCATCGGAACCGGCATCGTGATACCGGCATCAAAATGTCCGGCCAGCGCATTGATCCGGGTGTTACTTGCCAGGCCTGGTGTACCTATTTCACCAAACTGCCAATACCCTTCACCGGTCGCATCAAAAACCCCTGCCTTGTAGGCGACCCGGCCACCGACCGTATGACGTTCTTGATTGGACTGTTGGCCGCCCACTGGACCCGTTGCCGTTCCTCCCCCGGCAGTCAAAGGACCACCTGTGGTTGAGCCTCCATCTTCATAAATCCAGGAAGGCTCTACCGCTAACGAACCAAATTTCCAGGGCATGTGGACAAATAAGATATTGCCATCACCTCTGTAGGCTTTGCCAGTTCCACACCCACCGGCATTCGACACACAGTTGCCCTCAGCCACTTGCAACCAGCCAAATTCCACAGGGAATTGCGCATGGTTATACCGCATGGTCACGCCGTCAAACGCGAACCCGACATTGTTCCAGTCAAAGTGACCGAAGATCCGGTGGTTTCCCCACACCATTAATTGGCGACCGGCCTTTAACGTTAAATTCGGAAGCACGAAATTCCGGACTAACATGAATCCTTGGCGAAGAAAAAGCTGCGTATCCGTGCCATTGGGATTCCCTGCTCCAGTCACATTCGTGGTGGAAGGATTGGATCCAAAATTATTCGAGATTTGTGGTTGCACGAAAAACACGACATCCGGAGAGAGGTCATAGTTGAACCCCAGCCGGATGAGCTGCTGCGTGAAAAAGGCATTAGAATTGGAATTGTTACTAAAATTCCCATTCGTCCGAAACTCGGGACGGACACGCATGTCGCCGGAAATGGTTAACTTGCTGGCATCAAACGCCCCTTTTGGTGGGTCAAAGTTATGATAGGGCACCAAATCAGGAATGGCCCGTGGTACTGCAGGCACATCGGTGTTTTTGTCTGTCGCCGGGGTGGTCTTGGCGGCCAACCCTGGTGCTGCAGACATGGCAACTATCAAAGCTGCTGCCGTCAACCTTGTAAAGGTTCGGTAAAAAGTCCTCAT
Source organism: Nitrospiraceae bacterium (assembly GCA_003523945.1). Classification (GTDB taxonomy): domain Bacteria; phylum Nitrospirota; class Nitrospiria; order Nitrospirales; family UBA8639; genus Nitrospira_E. Next base: position 1,240 of record DOFS01000372.1, read on the forward strand.
TGCACTCCTCCTGTTGGTGAATAGCCTCGTGGATTCAAGCTCCAACGCCCTGTACCCCTTTTCTTCCAGAGACGTTGAACTCTCTCATCCGCTTCCTTCTTGACTACGTGATTCTGTTCTTCTCCAGCACTGTCCTGTTTTCTACAATCTAACGGGTGATCCATTCTAATCCAGGATTCTTCCGCCCTAGCCTTATTTGCCAATTAGATGCCAAGTCTCCATTTTTGTCGTAAATCATTAAAAAGTAATGTCTTTTACACAATTTTCCACATGCTTGACAGACGTTGTCCTATCGCGGGAATGCCTCGATAGTTGCAAAAGCACAACATACAAGAAGATAGCTGTTTACCCGCCCGCAGTGCGTAATATGAACAGTCTGATGACCGTCCGGAAGGATTTCGTGGTGACGCGAAAAAAAATATAAAAAACCGCAATCAATGATACCTGGGTGTCAACGAAACGATCCGGCAGTCAACTCCCTCACGGAGTTGCACTTCTATTGGCTATCCCATTTTAGATCCACCGGACTCGGTGGCTTGTTCTGTCGCCCCTTTGATCTGTTCTTCGGCTTCTTTCATTGAGGATTCTAAATCTTGCTCAACCGATTTAAATTCCTGGGTGATCATGTTGATCTCCGGCTCGACGGATTGTCGAAGATCCTCCGTTGTTTCCTTAAACCCTTTGACCGCTTTCCCAACCTGCTTGCCGATTTCCGGTAATTCCTTAGGGCCAAAAAGCAGGAACGCGATGACCAGGATGATCAAAATTTCCATCGCTCCTAAGCCGAACATCTTCGCACTCCTCTATGGTCTTTGCTTTGAATTGATACCTTGAGTGGTGAGCGGGCTGTGGTCCCTGCTGCCTGTCCATTCGATTGGTGGTCTTCACCAGTCTCACCAGCGAACTATCCCTGTTTGGATTGGGTGGATTCCGTTGGCTGCTCTACCCCTTGCGCCTGTGTCGGAGGAGGGGGAGGGACCTGGGCTGTATGTTGTTGGCTTGGCAATTGTTCAGGTTTGGGCGGTGGGGCCTGCCCATTTTCTTGTTCATTAGGCGTCACATCCAGCGCATCCGCTTCGGCGACAGACTTTTTAAAGCCCTTGATCGCTTTGCCTAAGCCCTCTCCAAGCTGAGGGATTTTTCCCGCACCGAATATTATGAGGACAATGATAAGGATGAGCGTAAGCTCCATCCATCCAAACGATCCAAACACATTAACCTCGTCTTATTGTGAATGAGTGACTAAGCTCTTAGAAAAATCCGCCGCAGTATACACAACCCCTTTCAAAAAATCTACCAGGCGACAAATCTGTTGTGTTTGAAAGTTTTTTTTGATTGCGGTTTCCTTATCACACGCTTCCACGTGAAGGGTTCAGATGGCCCCATTTAATGAAGACTGCCCCCCCATTACAAATCTAAAAACTTTCCTACCCGGCACGCTTCGACAGAATTCCAACATCACAGTCATTCGTCCGCAGTCTGGCTTCATCATTCCAGCACGATGCTGAGAATTCCTCGAGCGTCAGGATGACTATGAACCCTCCATGGCAAAAAACATGTGGGTATAATCCACCGGTTGAGGCGGGAGCTGTAACATCTCTTTGACGCCTTCCGAATCGTATCCCAATTTTTGCAAATCGGGCATGGCCTTCCAAAGTTCGGCTTCCGTGAGATAGGCGATGGTATCCGGCACACCATGTGGCGGTAACGATTTCACCAGGTCCTCCAGGGCCGCGCGTTCGTGGGCTGGAGTGCTTTCAGAAAGAGGAAACTCGATATGACGTTTGTATGGGCTCCGGTACGTGCGATTCAGTGCCTCCAGGGTTCGAAGAATCAACGCGTCCAATTGCCAGGGCTGATCTTCGGGAGGAGAAGGATGAGACGCCAGCAGATCCATGACACTCAGCACGTTGGTCGACAAACTTCGTCCCACAAAGTCCCGTTGCGATTCGATCACGCCCGTACGAATGTCTAAATGCCTGGCCACGTCCAACATCAATTGGAAATTCACCATAAAGCTGAATTGGCCGCCTTGAACCGTATAACAGGGCTTTTCCGGATCGTTGAGCACACGAGGATCGACCGTGCCTGCATCAAAACTGCTAAACCCGATCGCGTCCGGAGACAACAATCGCCTGGCTTCCTTGATGCTTTGACATGCCCCCACGTTGTAAGGCACGAGAACTTCCTCGTCGATGTTTTTCAGAAAATCGGCGACGGTGCGGCGAAACGGAAAGGTCTTGCTCTCAATTGGGCGATATTCCCGCTCCCAAACGAGGTCTTCGAGAAACGAGGGTAACCCCTTGAGCGATTCGATGTCCTGCTGACCAAAGGCCTCTATAAATTTGGGCCAATCCGGGAAATCTACCAAACGCTTTTCGTTCAGATTGGGACGAAGCTGCTCTTCATGAATCTCACCACCTTTTCGCAGAATGAGCTTGGTTGGCAACTCGCTCCACAACTCATTGCAGATAATCCGATCCACACTCCCATCAGGACAGGCAGACAAGTCCTCGACAGACACGAGTTCAAACGTCACTCGATCACGATGCTTGGCCAAATCCGGGTTGGCTTTGGCCTGTTCCAACAAGGCCGGCTCGCGCTCAATGCACCGATAGGTGATTCCTGGAAATATCCGTTGTTCCTGATCTAATTCCTGAAGACGATCCAAGAAACAGGCTGCGAGATTCCCGTTTCCCGCGCCCCATTCCATCACGATCAATGGTGTGGTCGCTTGATTAACCGCCTGGTTTTTCCTTCGCTGTTCACACCGACGCCAATAGTCCTCGGCCAAGGCAAACCCTAACCGGAAGTCTGCCGCAGCCACCGTTTGGTAATACTCTCGGACGCGACTCCCTCTCAACCCGTAAAAAATGCGGTTAATGTGAGCTTGCCACACATCCACCGGTTGAAATTCGCCTACGAGTTGCGGCAATGCGTCGGGATCCACATTTGGTGAAGCACTCATGGTTCTGACCTATATTCCTTACACAGAATGAATGATGATGACAGTGGCAACTAAGGTAGATGAAAATGCGTAGAATCGGCCGAAATCTTAACAAACACCTCATGGTGCTGCAAGACAAGATGAAAAGTCCTTGACTCGATGACATCACCGAGGGTAGAGAACCTGGGATTCAGCGGGCAGTGCAGAAAAAAGTTTTGGAAAGAACAGTTGTGAAGCCAGCTACCCTGTACAAGAAGACCAGCTTAAAACATTTTTTGCCCATCATGCGGACTGACTTCCTGTTGGGCATTTTGGTGTCGTGCATGTTTTTTGCGATGTTCGGCACAGCCCTTGGTAATGATTCTCCTGTTTTGGCCGACTCGCCATCCGTGCTCCAGCCAAAAGATACACAACACGGGTTTGGCCAATATGATACCCCACCCGATCATTTTTCTAGCGATGTACCAGCCCCCTATGATAGTTACTCGCAATCTCCTCTCATTCCCTCATTGGATCAAAAACCCGGTGGAGTGTTTCTGGATTTAGATTTTGCAGAGGGCTTCGAGGTGAAACCGACCACCCGGGGCGGCCATACGCACATTCCCCTCAGGCCCACCGATACATTTTCCCCGAACCTCCCTTCAGTGTACCTTGTGTTTACCGTCCATGAACATTTGTCCTCCTATCAAATCATTGGCCGTCTATTCTCTGAATCTGAAACCGGTTTAAATTCTCCTCAATGGCTCGACGAAGACATCGTCGATCTGGCCACGGAGGACGAGAGCGGATTTTTGAAATTTTTCCCACCAGGCGGAACCTGGCAACCAGGCCAATACCGCGTCGAAATCTTCGTGGGGTACATCGCCAATGACGTCAACAAGTTGGGCACCATGCGATTTGCCATTGCTCCTCCCCCTGTCGCACCCGCCTTACCCTAAAGGCCCTTATATAGCCACAGGCCTTTCCAACCTGGCCATTTCTTGACTCAACTCAATGTTTCTTGTAAGGTGTTCAGCAGTTTACCCTAAGCATATTTTTGGGCAATTCCACCCATCGTTTCGTGCAAATTTCTTCTACATTCCAGAGTTCGCGTCAACACAATTCCCTGATCTGCAACAATGCGCCGGGAGGCAACGGGTGTTAAAAAAGAGTGGAAGCTACTTACTCTTATTTATTTTTATTGGCGGACTGTTAGGCAGCATTCTAGGGGAAATTCTTCAGGTCGTCGCTCCTCAGGGCACCGTGCAGAATATTTTCGTTCAGGCGTTAAACTTAGGGTTAGACCCACCCGTGACCGTAAATTTGGTCTTGATAAAATTCACACTCGGGTTCCTCCTGAAAATGAACCTCCTCACCGTTTTGGGCATGTTCCTCGGGGCCTACGTTTATAAACACATATAGACGAACTCAAACGCCCGACCATACCTCTCGGCACACGCCCTTGCCAGCGTGGTGATTCCCGACAGTCTGTATTTTGAATTCATGGTAGGTTCGTTACAAATCGATCCCCGCTTACTCCCGGCTGGGCTGCCGGAAAAGGAAAGGGAGCGGAATCATCCGGGATTTGAATAAGAGAAAAAGAAGGCGGTGGTCCTGATTTAAATACCCACCTGGATCTGTTTTTGGCGAAGAGCACGAATTGTATCCCGCAACTGGGCAGCTCGTTCAAATTCCAGGCCTTTGGCTGCCGCTTTCATGTCCTTTTCCAGGTCTGCAATATTCTGCTCCAAATCTTTTTCACCCCCGTAGGCCTCAACCGCCTCTGCCGCCAGCGACACATCGACATAATCGGCTTCCGCTAATTGGTACTCCAAATCATGGATGCGTTTTTTGATCGTCTCCGGCGTGATCCCATGCTCGAAGTTATAGGCCAATTGAATCGTTCGTCTGCGGCCGGTTTCGTCCAAGGCCCTTCGCATCGAATCGGTGACCACATCGCCATACAGAATCACGGTGCCTTCCCGATGACGTGCTGCGCGCCCGGCCGTCTGTACTAATGCACGATATCCCCGGAGGAAACCTTCCTTATCCGCATCCAACACCGCCACTAAACTGACTTCCGGCAAATCCAATCCTTCACGCAATAAATTAATGCCGACCAGCACATCAAACACACCCTTTCGCAGATCCCTGATGATGTCCGCCCGCTCAAGCGTTTTGATGTCCGAATGCAGATAGCGCACCTTTAACCCTTGGTCGTGATAATATTCGGTAAGATCTTCGGCCATGCGCTTGGTTAACGTCGTCACCAGCACCCGCTGCCCCTTGGCCACTCGCACCCGGATTTCCCCGAGCAGCTGTTCAACCTGGCCCTTTGCAGACTTCACCTCCATCACCGGATCAATCAGGCCTGTGGGTCGAATGATTTGCTCAACCAGCGCCTTACCGGCATGCTTCAGTTCATACGGCCCCGGAGTCGCCGAAACATACACCACCTGGTTCATGCACCCCTCAAACTCGGGAAATTTTAAGGGCCGGTTATCCATCGCCGAGGGTAACCGAAACCCATACTCGACCAGGGTATTCTTGCGTGAACGGTCTCCTTCGTACATCCCCCCAAACTGCGGAACGGTGGCATGCGATTCGTCCACAATCAGCAAAAAGTCTTTGGGGAAATAATCCAACAGGGTCGGTGGTGGCTCGCCGGGAGCCCGTCCGCTCAAATGCCGGGAATAGTTTTCAATCCCATGGCAATACCCCATCGTTCGAATCATCTCCAGGTCAAATCTCGTGCGTTGTTCAATCCGTTGCGCTTCCAGGAATTGGTTCGTCCGGCGAAAGTAGGCAATGCGTTCTTCCAGCTCTGTTTCAATCCCGGTCAGGGCCTGTTCATAACGATCGGGCGCAATCACATAGTGACTCTTGGGATAGATCGCCACTTTAGGCAATTTTCGCAATGAGCTGCCGGTCAACGGATCGATTTCATACAGGGCTTCCACTTCATCGCCGAACAATTCCACCCGAACCGTATTCGAATCGGACGAAGCAGGATAAATCTCAATCACATCCCCGCGTGCCCGAAACATGCCACGCTGCAACTCCAGGTCATTCCGTGAATATTGAATGTCCACCAGCTTGGCCAGAATGCGCTCCCGGCGAATCTCCATACCCGGCTCCAAATACAACAACATGTCATGATAGACCTCAGGAGATCCCAGGCCGTAAATACACGACACCGACGCCACGATAATAATGTCATTGCGTTGCAGCAACGCCGTCGTGGCGGCATGGCGCATCTGGTCGATGGTGTCATTGATGGCGGAGTCTTTGGCGATATAAGTATCCGTGGTTGGAATATAGGCTTCCGGCTGATAATAGTCGTAATAGCTCACAAAATATTCGACCGCGTTGTCAGGAAAAAAGGATTTGAATTCTTGATAGAGCTGGGCAGCCAGCGTCTTATTGTGGACTACGACCAGTGTGGGTTTTTGCACGTTGACGATCACATTGGCCATAGTGAACGTCTTGCCCGAGCCCGTGACACCCAATAATACCTGATGCTTAAGCCCTTGCTCTAAACCCTCAGTCAATGCGGCAATCGCGTTGCCCTGATCACCTTTGGGTGTGTAATCGGATTGTAAGGAAAACGCACTCGTCGTTTGCATCTTGTCAATGTAGCATAAGGCGATTGTGGGAGGCAGGCATACCGAGAATCCGTGGATTCCCTTGACCATCTTATGCTGATCAGTTCAGGATAATCCGACACCACCCGGGACGCCCAGCCTAATTGAAAGGAGTACCCATGGCCACCACCTCTATCGCGGAGTTTATGGGACGTGATCATGACCGCCTGGATGAGATATTCATCCGGTTTCAAGCATTTAAGAAGCAGGATTCTCAAAAAGCCAGATTACTGTTTCAAGAATTGTTAACTGGACTGCACCGACATATCATGTGGGAGGAGGAGATTCTCTTTCCATTCTTTGAGGCTCAAGCGGAAATGGTTAAAGACCATGGGCCAACCGGAGTCATGCGAAATGAGCATCGGCAGATCAAGGACTTTCTGGAACAGATTCAGACAAAAATCGCAGATGGAAACCTTGACACCGAAGAGGCGGAAGAAGGCTTACTCCAGGTTCTCACTGCCCATAATGTGAAAGAAGAAAAAATCCTCTACCCTTGGATTGACAATTGCGTTAGCGACGGAGAGCGTGCCTCACTACTCGCCCGGATGGTAAACTGATCCCCAGGATCCGCACATACTCTTTATTCGGTCACGTGCTCCTTTCTAAAACAACCCCACAATATTCCCTTTTGCGTCGACTCCGATCGATTCAGCCGCCGGCACGCGCGGAAGTCCTGGCATCGTCATCATATCCCCGGTAATGACCACCACAAATCCCGCGCCCATCGCCAGGCGAACCTCACGAACCGGAATCGTGAATCCGGTTGGAGCGCCTTTTAGGGAAGGGTCGGTGGAAAAACTATATTGCGTCTTCGCCATACAGACGGGGAAATGACCAAATCCGTGATGTTCGAGTTCGGCAAAACGAGCCTGAACGGCAGGCGGAATCTCCACATCCTCAGCCCGGTAGATTTCCCTGGCGATAATCCGCACTTTTTCTGCCAGCGGAATCGTATCGGGGTACAGTAAGCGAAAGTCTGCAGGCTCTTTTTCGATGACATCACGAACGGTTTCGGCCAGGCACAGCGCCCCGGCCCCACCTTCGGCCCAATGGTTCGCCAGGGCCATTTTGACACCGGAATTCGCGCAGGCCTGTTCCACCAGTTCCAACTCCCGCTTGGTATCACTCGTGAATTGGTTGATGGCCACGACCGCCGGCACCCCGAATTTTTTCACATTTT
>DOFS01000372.1:9115-11799 GCA_003523945.1 Nitrospiraceae bacterium
CGTAATAAATTCGGCAACCCTTTCCGGAGGGCATCCAGATCTTCTTGTTCGAGTTCCTTTTCCTTCGCCCCACCATGCAGTTTCAACGCCTTGATCGTCCCAACAACCACCGCACATGCCGGCTGAAGACCGGATCGTCGGCATTTAATATCAAAAAACTTCTCGGCCCCAAGATCGGCGCCAAACCCTCCTTCTGTCACCACATAGTCCGCGAGTGTAAGAGCCGCCTTGGTTGCCACGACGGAACTACACCCATGGGCGATGTTCCCGAACGGTCCTCCATGAACCAGGGCAGGATTATGTTCCAAGGTCTGCACAAGGTTGGGATTCAGGGCCTCCTTGAGTAGCACGGTCATGGCACCTTCCGCATTGATATCTTTCGCAAAGACCATCTCCTTCTTGGCTGTCCGTCCCACTTTGATATTGCCCAAGCGTTGTTGGAGATCCTGAAGGTCCGTCGCCAAACATAGAATGGCCATGACCTCTGAGGCCGCGGTGATGTCAAACCGGCCTTCCCTCGTAAACCCGTTGGATTTTCCTCCAAGCCCCGTGACCACGGATCGCAGTGCCCGATCATTGACATCCAGCACTCTCCCCCAGGTGACCCGACGGGGATCAATGAGGGGTTCATGCCCCCAATACAAATGATTGTCTACCATAGCCGCCAACATATTGTGGGCGGACGTGATGGCATGAAAATCCCCCGTGAAATGCAAATTGATGTCGGTCATGGGGACCACCTGGGCATACCCTCCCCCGCATCCACCGCCTTTCATCCCGAAACAGGGACCCAGGCTTGGCTCTCGAATAGCCGCAACAGCCCGTTGACCGATCTTATTTAACCCATCCACCAAACCAATGAGCGTCGTCGTTTTTCCTTCTCCGGCCTTCGTCGGGCTTATGGCGGTCACTAAAATGAGCTTGCTCTTCGGTTTGCTCGGAAAAGGTGGAAGGGACGCTAAGGGAATTTTGGCCTTATACCTCCCATATAATTCAATTTGACTCGCATCAAGTTGAAGTTTTGCCCAGGCAACGTCGGCGATGGGTTGCAAGGGGATGCGGTTGGCAATGTCGAGATTAATGGAAGAATGACTCATCAGGCTGACTCCTCAAAAAACGTGGGTGGGCTGAATGTCTGGATTTTTGATTCATTATCGCATACTCGAAGCGGACAAGTGGTCCCGTCGCTGAGCTTCGTACTTGATCAAATGGGGCCAGGACCTCGCATCGGAATTTCGGCTTCCCCCCCATCGATGGAAGGGCCGCGATACCTGGACAGCCCTGGGAAACCGCACAAGGTCAATTCCCGATTGACACAACCAGGCATGACGAAGAAATCAGCGCCCGTTTGGTATTCTCTCACGGGTTTTGTTAAGAAGAAGGCATGCGCAATCTTTTATACACACTCTTCCTCCTCATATGGTTTACCGTGTGTGGCGGGTCCCTGACCCTTGCGCAGGATTTTCACGTTGGGCAATCGGTAATACTTGAGGCCACCAAACCCATCGGTGTGCCTCTTCATCGCTATCCGGCCCCAAGCTACTTGAAGCATATACCGACGGGCACTCCCGCCACCATTGAACAGACCGCACAGAATGGACTGTGGCTGTTCCTCCGCTTGCCCAATAATGACAAGGCCTGGGTCCATAAAAAATATCTCAAAGCCGGTTCACCAGAACCAGGACCACCGGCCAAACCCGAAATTCCCCTGACCGCTGAGGGGGGAGAGCAGGCCGTATGGGCGAGCCGGGATCGGTGTGAGGCCGTGGTGAAGCAAGGCAGTCGAATGGCTGCCGAATCTTCTTCCAAGATCCGGCTGGCCACGTGGAATATTCGATGGTTCCCGATCGGCAAACCCTCCGACCAGAGCGAAAATCATGCCGATCCGACCGACATCGAATGGCTGATCTGTGCGATTCGTTGGATGCAAATCGATATCCTTGCGGTCCAGGAAAGTTTAGCCACTCCGGAGGCGACCAAGGCCTGGGACCTGATCATCAACTCACTGAATCAACGGACGGGGGACACATGGCGATGGTACCGGCAACCCTGCGGCCGGCCCGATGATCATCATGTCGGACTCTTGTGGAACGACACCCGCGTATCCTTGTCGCAGTTTGAAAGCTTGTGGCAATTCAATGCGAAAGCCCGATCGGCCACCCAAGCCTGCACCTTCGGGTTACGCCCGGGCCAATATGCGTGGGTGCAAGCCCGGAAACCCAAGGGGGTTGATTTCCATCTGATCGGGCTCCACTTAAAATCCGGCCCGACGGTATTTGCGGTAGAAGATCGGCACAATGCGTTAAACCAGATCGACCAGGCGATTGCTCCCCTTCTCACTCGCGATCGAGATGTGATCATCCTCGGCGACTTCAATACGATGGGTGCCGGCGATAGGCGGTCACGGGACTCCGAGCTGAAGTATTTGCGCCGGAAAGTTGCCAAGGAAAAACCCGGCTTTACTGACCTGGCATTGCAGCCGCAATGTTCCCATTATTTCCGCGGACAGGGAGGCTGGCTGGATCACGTGCTGGTCCCTCAGGAAATGAAGGAAGTCACCGTCAGCGCGGTACAGGTCACCGGCTACTGCGCCGTGGAAGGGTGTGAACGCATACGAGGGGACTATCCACTCGCCTACCGCCATCTCTCCGATCATTGTCCCGTGGTGTTGGAGATCGAGAATA
>DOFS01000372.1:11987-13225 GCA_003523945.1 Nitrospiraceae bacterium
ACACAGAAACAGTCGTGGCGCATTATTCCGGAATCTTGGAAACCCGCCGGGCTTCTGCTTCCACAAAGACCCGTTTTACGAGGGGATGCTTGGCCTTGATGTCCTTATCCAGACCGGCCACACCCCGTTCGACCTCCTCCGATGTCACCCCATCCCGAAAATCCACACTCAGATTGACTAAAATAAAATTCGGCCCCATGTGCATGGTCAAGACTTCATTCACATGATCCACGCCTGGAAGCTGCTTGGCCATGTCACGAATGCTCTGGACCACTTCCTGATTGGCGCTTTCGCCTATTAACAGCCCCTTTGTTTCATAGGCGAGCCACATGGCGATTCCGGCCAAAATCAACCCGATAACACAGGTCGCGATGCCGTCAATATAGACAATACCGGTGACCTGTCCCAACCAGATGCCGATAAAGGCCACCGCTAACCCCAGCACCGCCGCAGAGTCTTCAAAGAGGACCATGAAGATGGTCGGGTCTTTTCCCCGTTGGACCGCCTCTAAATACGACCACTTTCCCTTGGCACGTGAAAATTCCCGGAAAGCCAGGTACCAGGCGGCACCCTCAAAAACGAGGGAGAGCGCCAACACGATATAGTTGACCATGGGGTTGGTAATCGGCTCCGGATGGAGGATGTGCAATACGCCTTCATAAAGGGAAATTCCCGCGCCTAAGGCAAAAACCAGAATGGCCACCGCAAAACTCCAAAAATAGATTTCCTTCCCATACCCGAACGGGTAGCGCTCATCAGCCGGTCGTTTGGCGCGATGGAGCCCATAGAGCAGGAGCCCTTGATTACCGGTATCCACCAGGGAGTGAATCCCTTCGGCCAACATCACCGAACTGCCCGTGAACGCCGAGGCTGCAAATTTGGTGATAGCAATTAAGCTATTGCCGATTAATGCGGCATAGATGACTTTTTTAGAGGATGAGGCCATCAGACATGCAAGGATTTGATGAGAATCTTCGACGTGAGAACTCGGAACTGTACCGCATAGGCCAAATAAAAGTCCGGTCTTTGCGCGGGGCGAATGAACATGGCGTTTATATTTTTTTATTTCCTGCCAGAGGATCCGCGCCCCTGAGGATATCAGGTGGCATCCATCGTCCCTTGCCCATGCTCATCCCTTTATCTCCCTCATCCGCAGCCTGCTCAGACGATCGGTGAGCGCTTCCTTGACCGATGTGTGAATGGCCGCCGGAAAATCCACCGGCAATTCGTTTTCGATC
>DOFS01000373.1:0-12863 GCA_003523945.1 Nitrospiraceae bacterium
TCAATACGGCCCGTGGAGGGGTGGTGGATACCGAGGCCTTGTATCATGCCTTGATGAAGGGTCAAATCGGCGGTGCGGCATTAGATGTGACCGATCCTGAGCCATTGCCTGCTTCGCACCCGCTCCTTTCCCTTCCTAACTGTCTGGTCATTCCGCACTTGGGGAGTGCTTCTGTGGCCACAAGGACCAAAATGGCCCATATCGCCGCAGAGAATATCGTGGCCGGGTTGCGTGGAGACCCGCTTCCGCATTGCGCCAATCCGGAAGTCTACAGCGTATAATTTGTGCGATAGCCTTTGAACTCATGAACCCCGACAAGAGACAGGAACGCTCCCAATGCGGAAAGAGCCAGATTTTATGCGGGGCATTGTATGTTAATCCGGCGATAGGCCGACACATCACGAGGTGAAGACATGATCCATATCACACAGCCTGCTGTGGAAAAATTACATGGCTTGATCGAAGAGCACCCTGAGGATCCCATTGTCCGATTAGCGCTTCGAGATCGGGATGACAAAACCCTCATTTTTTCCATTACGCTCGAAGACGCCGTGACACAGGAGGATTCGGTATTAGACATTGAGGGACTCATCATCGCCATAGACGGCTCATGTGCTCCACGGATGGAAGGCATCACGGTCGACTATGAGGAGCATGCCGGATTCCGGTTCCATCACCCGGAACCACCCAATCATTTTAAACTAAACCTGATCCAACCTGAATGACTCGGTTAGAATGGTCTTTGATACCCTGAAGCCGGGAGCCAGGAATTTATTCATGATGCTTTTCCCTTTCAATCCAGCACCATTTTTCACGCGATTATTCTTCTAATGGAAACATTTTTTGCGACATGTCCTCGTGGATTAGAAAATGTTCTAAGCCAGGAACTTCAAGAGTTGGGTGGGCAGGAGATACGATCCACCCCTGGCGGCGTCGAATGCCAGGGCGCTTTTTCTCTCTGTTACCGGCTCAATTTAGAAAGTCGCATTGCGAGCCGGATTTTGTGGAGGGTCGGGCAGGGGTGGTACCGGGATGAAGAGGACCTCTACCGCCTCGCTTCATGTCTCCCCTGGCCAGACTATTTTTCAGTGGACTGTCACATAAAAGTTCGGATTATCGCGCAACATTCTCCACTGAAAAGCCTGGAATTTGCGACGCTACGAGTCAAAGATGCCATTTGTGATCGATTTGTTCGTGCGACAGATTTACGCCCGGAGGTGAGTAAGCGCCAACCCGATATTCAAATTGTGGCCTTTGTCGATGAAGATCATGTGGTGTGGTATATCGACACCTCCGGAGATCCCCTGTTTAAGCGTGGATGGCGGAAGGTGGCGGGAGAAGCCCCTATTCGCGAAAATTTGGCGGCCGGGATTCTCAGACTTTCAGGTTGGACCGGCGAGCAGGTCTTGCTTGATCCGATGTGTGGCGCCGGCACATTCTTAATTGAGGCAGCCTTAATGGCCAAAGGGATTGCCCCAGGCAGTGGTCGGGAATTTGCTTTTCGCCATTTGCAGAATTTTGATTATACCGCCTGGGAACAGGTACGCCAGGAGTCGATGCATCTCATGGCTCCCGGGCCCGGTCTTTCGGTTTTTGGTTATGATGAGGACGCGAATGCGTTGTCCATGGCGAAAAAAAATATTGAAGGCTTGGGGTTTGAAGATATTCAGTTAAGCCAGGTTGATGTTCTGGATGTGTCCCCTCCTGCGCCAAAAGGAGTTCTGGTCACCAATCCTCCCTATGGAGTGAGAATGGGAGACCGGTCAACGCTTGAAGCCTGGTATCCGAAGTTTGGGAACTTATTGAAGCAGCGGTTTGCGGGTTGGAATGTCTATGTGCTGACAGCCGATTCGCGTCTTCCTAAACTGATTCACTTAGCGCCTTCGCGGAAAATACCCTTGTTCAATGGTCCGTTGGAATCGAGGCTGTATGCCTTTCAGATGGTGGCCGGAGGAAACCGGAAATCGGCAAGGCAGGCCAGGCAACAGGCGGGGGACGAACGCGGTCTTAGATGAGAGGTTTCCCTGCCATGTTTAAGAGCGAGACCCAGACATCTTCAATGCATCGCAGCACATAAATCCATTCATCGCAGGTCGCCGGTCGTTTAAAAAGATGGCAATTGGGCGGAAAGGAAAAATTTTTCGATCCGCGCGGGGCCTGTTCCGAAAACAAGGCTACCGGAATCGACTGTAAGCGGCGGTCGCGTTGCAATCCTTTAATAATCTCCTCTCCTGATACATCCGGGAGATGATTGGAGAGGAAAATAAGGTCGGGTTGCGGCGCATCCATGAAAGGATACTCTTGATGTAAAAAAGCCATGGCCTGTTCGCCGTCTTCGGCCTCCAGAATTTCCACGCAGATGATTTGAGCCACCGTCAGCGCTTCTCTAAGGGCTTCCACCTGTGCGGTATCATCCTCAATCGTCAGAATTTTTATGGTACTTTTCACGGCTCCGCGCATAACCCGATGTCCATGTTCTTGGTCGAAACAGACTGCCCACTCTTCAGCCTGGTGCAGGATTGCCGTGTGATGACGACAGAGCCTCTGTGCGGTGGCGCATCTGTTTTTTTCGGTTGAATTTCCCCTGAGATTAAGAATGAGGCGACTGAAAAGGAATTTTTATGAGGAAAGTTGAGAAGGGGAACGCCGGTGCCTGGAACATATTCCGATGAACCCACAATGAATGGGAGTCCATCGATCTGAAGCGGTGGGACAACAAACAGCACGAATCTCGTTCAGTATGAACAAAGATGCAGGAAGGTCGCGAACAGGGAGGCCACGTTTCTTAAAGGGAATTGGGTGAAGAAACGCGTGTGGCGTGATGGATGCGTTGGAGCGCTAGGCGGGGAGGCTCGCGAGGAATTGCCGGATCACCGGCATCGCATCAGGGCGAGCGGCGATGATGCCGTTGAGAGTGGGATGAGGTTGATTGCATTGAATGGGTTTCATCTCTCCATCCACGACAACCCCTCCCGCCGCTTGAACCAGAAGGAGCGCAGCCGCGATATCCCATTCGTTTTGGGTGCTTAGATTGATCACTCCGTCAATCTGTCCGGTGGCCACCAAAGCCAATGAATAGGCGATGGAACCCATCAGGGTCCGGCAATTGGCGGTTTCCCGCCATGTGCGAATGGTGGAGCGATTAATGGGGCCAGCGTTTACCAGAAACGACAAGCGGTGTCCCGTGGTTTGGCGGACCTGAATGGGGATTCCATTCAAGGTTGCCGGTTCACCGCGCACGGCACAAAAATATTCCCGTGTGGCCGGGTTGAAGATAATCCCGATGGAGGCCTGTCCATGGTCGATGAGCGCGAGGGAGATCGCGAATTGTGGAAGGCTTTTAATGAAGGGTTTGGTCCCGTCGATGGGATCCAGGATCCACACCCGGTTCTTTTTCAGTCTAATGGCGTTGTCCGGGGACTCTTCCGAGAGCCAGCCATCATCGGGATAGGCGGCGAACAACGCCTCCTGGAGTATGCGATTGACTTCAAGATCAGCATTGGTCACTGGTGATCCATCCGGCTTGATCTGGATGGCTAGGCCTTCATACAGGATTCTCTGAATTCGATCACTTGCGAGGAGCAGGGCCTGGCGGATGATGGAACGTTCTTGGCGATAGTCAGTCATGATGTGAAGCGATCTAGAGCCTTGGCAATGTGTGACAGATCCCCTATTTGGTATTGTACCGAATTCCACAGGTTAAGTGTGGAGCGGGACCCCCTTGCATCAGCCGTCACCGTTCATAGCATGAGCGATGCGTCGGCGGCTAGATGTTTGGCATGTTGATGGGGTGTTGTCTGAAGAGAGTCCAGGGGGGCATCGGATGACCGGTGAGTCGAGATCCTGGAGAATGTCATGCAAACAGTGACCGTGAGGCTGAAAATATCCCCCGAACGCTTCCAGGCTTATTACACAGGTGTGGTGGAGCATGTGGTGGCACGGTCAATCGATGGCCGAACTATCCAATTTCCGGCCAGGGTGCTTCGTCCCTTTGTCTCGCATCAGGGGATCCACGGGATATTTGAAATCACGTTTGATGCGAATATGAAATTTCAATCGATTCGCCGGTCAGAGGGCGATATGTGAGTAAAGTGACAATGATAGGAGATGAGTATTCCCTTTTCGGTTTATTTCTCAGTGCGTTTCTTTCCTCAACCCTGTTACCTGGTAGCTCTGAGCTGGTGTTCGTCTTTTTGGCGACACGAGGCGATTTACCCATCTGGAGCCTGCTAGCCACGGCGACGGCAGGCAATACCCTGGGTGGGATGAGTTCCTGGGCCGTGGGTTGGCTCATCGGGTGGTGGTATCCACTCCATGAGTTAACCAAGCCAGCCCAGCATCTAGCGGTGGAACGGGTTCGCCGGTGGGGCAGTCCGGTGCTGTTGTTGTCCTGGGTCCCGCTTATTGGTGATCCGCTGTGCATCGCCGCAGGGTGGTTGCGGATGGGTTGGGTGCGTGCCTTCCTGTTTATTGGAATTGGCAAAGGTTGTCGGTATGCGGTCTTGTTCGCGCTGTTGCCGACCGGTAGCGGGTGAACGTCAAAAAGGTTGGCCTATAGCATTCAGAAAGGGTTGTTGGTATGGTTGGCCTTCCGTCTTTCCTGTTAGGTCCAACATCATCGGTAATTTTCTGTCCAATCGACCGGTTCCTCCACAATTCGAAGCACATCATGGAGTCATCGTATCGTGAACGTTCCCCTTCTTGATTTGAAATCCCAATACGCCAGCATCAAACAGGACATTCAGATGGCGTTCGAAGAGGTGTGCGCGGAGCAAAGCTTTATTCTGGGAGCGCATGTTCAGAAGCTGGAGCAGACTCTGGCGTCATATATCGGCACCGACCATGCGATAGGAGTTGCGTCAGGAAGCGATGCGTTATTGTTGTCGTTGATGGAGGTGGGGGTTCAACCGGGCGATCGCGTCGTGACGGTCCCGTTTACCTTTTTTGCGTCTGCAGGAGTGATTTCCCGGCTTCATGCGCGTCCGGTGTTTGTCGATGTGACGCCTGATACGTTTAATTTCGATCCCACCCGGTTAGCGGATAGCCTTTCTTCAGATGTCAAAGCGGTTCTTCCCGTCCATCTTTTTGGGCAATGCGCGGACATGGAAACCATCCTTCAGATCGCAGGGGAACAGGGAATCCCGGTCATTGAGGATGCTTGTCAGGCCATCGGTGCTGCTCGAAACGGTGTCAAAGCCGGGGCATTTGGACGCACGGGGTGCTTTAGCTTTTTCCCGTCGAAAAATTTAGGAGGATTTGGTGACGGCGGATTGATCACCACGCGTGACCCACTGGTGGCGGAGCGTCTCCGGCTTTTGCGTGTTCACGGAAGCCGTTCAGAGTACCATCATCATTTAGTCGGGATGAACAGCCGGTTGGATGCCCTGCAAGCGGCCATTCTTCGCGTGAAATTTCAGCATTTGGCCCGGTGGACCGCCAAGCGTCAAGCGCATGCCGATACTTATCGGCAGCTGCTTCATGCCTGCGATCTTGATGAGCGAGTGACGGTGCCGATCGTGTCATCCGGCAATACTCACGTCTACAACCAATTCACCATTCGCACCCCACAGCGGGACGACCTGAGTGCCTACCTGACCCAACATGAAATAGGTAATCGAATTTATTATCCCGTCCCCCTCCATCTTCAGGAATGTTACCAGACTCTCGGGTACCATAAGGGTGATTTTCCGGTCTCGGAACAGCTCTCCCAAGAGGTGCTTTCTCTTCCCATCTATCCGGAACTCACACCGGATCAACTCCAATATGTCGTCGACACGATCAATGCCTTCTTTGAGCGCCGTTAAACGAGATAACCACAGAGTAAGCGGAAAGATCGATTGAAAATCGAGAGGCTTTATTGGGAAGGATAGCGGGCTTGAATCACGCTGCGGAGCCCGCCTCTGGCGGTGAATTCCCCCGTCACGGATGCTGAGACCGGGCGACAGGCTTTGACGAAATCGGCCAGAATTCTATTGACTGCATTTTCATAAAAGATTCCCAGGTTTCGATAGGCGTGGATGTACATTTTGAGGGATTTTAATTCAAGACAGGATTTGTCCGGGACATAGGTCAAGCGGATCGTTCCAAAATCAGGGAGTCCTGTCTTGGGGCAAATGGCCGTATATTCGGGAATCTCAATGGTAATTTCGTAGCCTGGATATTGGTTCGGCCAGGTTTCGATACGTGGCAACTTATCGGTGATCCCGCTCTCGGCATGCCGTTTCGAATAGCCCGATCGTGAAGAGGCCTGAGATTTTTTCATGAGTTGAATGCCAAGTCTCCATGATTGTGTGAGAAGGGGACGTAGTCTACTCTTTTCCGAAATTTCCTCGCAACCACATGCTGCCATTTTCTTGAGAATACCCCTACCCTGGGCTATAATCGCCACTCATTGCGGTCGCGCAGTGTATTTTGCCGAAGCCGTTGTTATTCACAATCCAACGTAACCCTCACCCTGATCATATGTGTGTGACAAGGGCATTTTATGTACCGATCGAGCAAGGGGGAGGCGTGGGGTCTGTCTAAGACTAAGACTATGAGTAGTATAACCATGATAGAAGCTGACGATTTTGTGAGAGGCCTTCAGGGTATCGGGTTCGATTTTTTTACCGGTGTCCCGGATACTATTTTGGGTGGGATTATTGCCCATTTAACGGAAGAACGGTTGTATACCCCGGCCGTCCGGGAAGATGAAGCGGTGGCGATGGCCGCGGGAGCCTATCTGGGCGGGAAAATCCCGGTGGTGTTAATGCAAAACTCAGGCTTAGGCAATGCCCTCAATGTTCTGGCGTCCCTCAATTTGATTTATCAGATCCCTTGTCTCCTGTTAGTGTCCTGGCGGGGCTTCGAAGGCAAGGACGCTCCCGAACATTTGGTCATGGGGGAAACCATGACGACTCTTCTGGATACGGTGCGAATTCCTCACCGGACATTGTCCGAGGAGACGATTGTGGCTGATCTGAAGTGGACCGCCACGACCTTCATGGAAAAGCGGATTCCAGTCGCCTTACTGTTGAAAAAAGGCATCGTGAAATCGGTCCAACCCTGATGGTCTGATGAGATGTGGAAGGGACGCCTGCATGTGGCCGTATCCGGAACTTTCAATTCGGTTTCAAGTTCCTGGGTATTCCGTCTGCTGAAGTCGCACGTGTCCAAAGGGCCTGCTGGAAGGAAATGGTGAGACATCGTAAGGCGGGAGTGAATGCACTCTTGAGAGAGAGCAGCCGATCCGCCACTCCTTGAGTGGGGCAATGGATTGGTTGGCAAGGCTGACAAATAATGATGGTGTTGGAGATTGACAAATGATTGGACCAGAAGAAGGGGTGATGCAGAGTCGGGCGCAAGCGATGGCGGCCATGTTGGAACTCATGACCGATCAACTGCTTATTATCTGCAACGGGTTTCCGTCCCGTGAAGCCTGTAAACTCCGTGATCGTGATCAAAATTTTTATATGATTGGCTCGATGGGCGCGACCGCGGGAATCGGCTTAGGATTGGCTCTGGCCCAGCCAGAACAAACGGTTGTCGTCTTTGATGGGGACGGAAATGTCCTGATGAGTCTTGGCACCTTGGCCACGATTAGTGCGTTGAGGCCTAAAAATTTCATTCATGTGGTGTTTGATAATGAGGTGTATGGCACCACTGGCAATCAACCCACCTATTCCAGAATTGTGGGACTGGATAAAATGGCCAAAGCCGCTGGGTATAAAAATGTCGAACGAGTCTGGGAACGAGAAGATATTGTGTATGAGTTTAAATCAATGTTAGGAGAAGAGGGTCCGAGTTTTTTGCTGGTTAAGGTGAATGAACAGATTGAAGAAGCGGATCGGATTGCCTTGAGCCCAGCTGAGCTGACGAAACGGTTTAAGGGGAGTGTCCCAAAGTCTTAAAGTATGTGTTCGCGTGGAAGCCTAATCGCCAGCCTGTAAGCGTGTAAAGGAAGAGGATTCATGATTTTATTAAACCCCGGTCCAGTCAATGTGTCCGAAAGAGTCCGTAACGCCTTACTGCAGCCGGATATTTGTCATCGGGAGTCGGAATTTTCCGAATTATTGGCTGATATACGGCAAAAATTGCTAAAGATCTTCGTTCCTGGGGAGGAAGACGAGTACACCGCTATCATCTTGACGGGTTCTGGTACGGCGGCCGTTGAAGCGGCGTTAATGTCCAGTATTCCGACGGGGAAGCGGGCGATGGTAATTAACAATGGGGTCTATGGGCAACGGATGTCTTCCATGCTCATGACGAACCGTTTGGGGACGCCGGATTTAAAGTATGACTGGGGGGTGGCCCCGGATCCGCAGAAGGTTGAATTGGCGCTCAAGCAACATCCGGAAGTGCACACCGTCGCCATGGTGCATCATGAAACGACCCTGGGATTGATTAATCCGGTGAAGGAAATTGCGGAGATCGTGGACCGGTTTGCCAGGGTATTTATGGTGGACTCTGTGAGCGGGTTGGGTGGAGAAGCGTTGGATATAGCCGGAAATAAACTGTACCTGGTCGCTGGTGCCGCGCAGAAATGTATTCAAGGATTTCCAGGTGCAGCCTTTGTGTTGGCGCGAAAAGGCTTTATGGAGCGGGTGGTGAAGTATCCTAAGCGGTCCTGGTATTTGAATCTGGCCAATTATTATGAAGAGCAGGAGCGGGGGACGATCCCATTTACTCCAGCCGTGCAGGTGTATTATGCCTTCCGGGAAGCCTTGAACGAACTGTTAGAAGAAGGCCTCGACAATCGGATTCAACGATTCCAGGGCTATGCCACCACCATCCGGACGCGTTTGGAAGAATGGGGGGTGAAGCCGGTACTGGCTCCTGCCCTTCAAAGTAATACCTTAACGGCCTTTTATCTTCCCGAAGGGTGCGCCTACCAAAAGCTGCATGATGCGTTAAAGCAGGCTGGATATGTGATCTATGCCGGACAAGGACAATTGGAAGAGAAAATTTTCCGGATTGGCAATATTGGGGCCTTGACTGAACAGAATATTGAGGGATTTTTATCCGCTTTTCAGGCCATGCTCCCGGGGGTTCGAGTGTGAAAGCGATTATCTTCGCGGCCGGTGTCGGCAAGCGCTTGCAAGGTATCACACAGGGTCGACCAAAATGCCTGGTTGAAATTGGTGGTAGGACCTTGTTATCCCGGCATGTTGAATATCTGGGGCGATTGGGTATACGACAGGTGGTGTTGGTCGTGGGGTTTGCCCAGGACCATATTCGAAAAGCCATGGCCGAAGACCCATTTGCGCAAGAAATTCGATGGGTGGTGAATGAACAGTTTACTCGCGGTAGTATGACGTCACTGTGGGCGGCACGGTCTGAAATGGACGATGATGTGGTGCTCATGGATGCCGATGTGTTCTACGCACAATCGATTCTGGCCCGATTGGTCCATTCTTCTTTCCCGACGGCCTTGTTAATGGATGAGACGGTGAAGCAGGAATCCGAAGAATGTATGATCGCCGCAAAAGCCGCTCGAGTCCTTACCTTAAGTAAAGTCCTGCCATCAGCCTATGATGAAGCCGGCGAAGGGGTCGGGTTTCTCAAAGTCCAACAACAGGATATTCCAGCCCTGTTGCAATCGGTTCAGGCTTATGTCGAAGCAGGGGCGCTTGATATGGAATATGAGGACGCGCTAAAAGAGTTTTTTCAAGAGGTGCCGGTGGGATACGAGAAAATTGGTGGTCTCCCGTGGATAGAAATTGATTTTCCTGAAGATATAGACCGTGCTGTTTCTGAAATCTTGCCTGCGGTGATGAACTTAGAGGAGAATGCCAGGACGACCGCACTGAGATCGTAGGAATGGGTGTATGGACGGAATACTCAAACAAGAAGCCACTCACGCGGTCGATACGGCAATTTTATTGACGTCGGTCGGTGTCTTTGATTCGGGAGGCGCTGGGACGGGTGAAGCGGTTCCCAGTCCGCTGACTCGTGTCGGCGGCATGACGCTCTTTCAACGAGCCGTGTTCACGTTGCAGCGAGGGGGTATCTCCCAAATTTGGGTATTGGCTGGGGCCGAAGAGCAAGCCCTGCGTCAGTTACTAAGAGAAGATAGCCGGATACAGGCTGCAGTTCGTTGGCTGCCGGTCAGAGAGTTTCCTCCTCATGACCCTCAAACCTGGGAAGCGCTTGCGGAAGAAGTCAATGGAGCGTGTATGATCGTGGGCTGCCATACGGTCTATGCTCCAGCCTTGGTTCAACGCTTGCGAATTGAAGGATCTCAAGGGAAGGCGGTCGTGGTAGTTGGTCATCCTGAGGAAGGCCATCACAGGGGGAATCCCGGAGTGGCGTTCCGATCTGAAGGGCTTGAAGGACGATCAACGTCGACCGTGGTCTTCCATGACCAGGCACTATCCCCGACCTCACAGTCTCAAATCGGCACTCAGACTCATGATCAAAGCCGGTTGCCGCTGGTTGGCGATCTTCTGGTTCTCCCGGCCCGGCTGTTGGGTATTTCAGGCGTGTTGCATGCCAATGGGACTAATCCGCTTCGGTTGGCCTTGGAGCAGGCGGCAGTGGAGGGAGCGATTCAAACTCTTGAAGGAGCCTCTCATTGGTTTAGAGATGTCCGTGGCCCCAAAGGACCACAACTCGCTGAACGGACGCTGTTGCAGGCACTCCAAACGCTTAAAGGTGGCTTGGACGGGTTGGTGGATCGGTATGTCAATCGTAAATGTTCCGGTCTGCTCACCCGGGGATTTTTGCGGTTGGGATGGTCACCCAACACGATTACGATGGTGTCCATGGTTGTGGGGCTTGTGGCCGCCGCACTGTTCGTGCCCGGATCCTGGAAACTGGCCATTCTCGGTGGGTTGATTTTACAATTGTCCGTGATCATAGATTGCTGTGATGGAGAGGTCGCACGCCTGACATTTTCAGAGTCTAAGTTCGGGCAAGAACTCGATATTTGGGCAGATAATGTTGTGCACATCGTGCTATTTGCTGCCATAGCCTGCGGGGCATTTCTCCATGGGCCTTGGGCGAACACGCATCTCCCTCTTCTGCTCGGGGCCTCTGCGGTGTTAGCCAATGTCGTGTCGTTGCTCCTCGTCAATCACGCCCGGCACTTGCGATCTCGTTCTCGGGAGCTTCAGCAACTCACAGAAAAGGAGCGGACCAATATTGAATTTATGTTAGGCAATGTCGCCAATCGTGATTTTTCGGTCATGGTGTTGCTGAGTGCGGGGTTTGGTCTCCTGCACTGGTTTTTGGCTCTGGCTGCGATTGGCTCTTGGGTCTTTGTGATGTCGATGGCCTGGATGCTTCGTCGAAGTCTCATCTCTCGTGCTTAAACTGCTTTTCCTGGTCGTTGGCCTTGCGGCCCTGATCGGGATTGTTCTCCACATCGGCCTCGAACCCATTCATCAGACCGTTTCTCAATTGGGTCTCCTTCATCTCGGGCTCATCCTCCTTCCCATGATTCTGGTATACGGGTTAGAAGCCTTCGGCTGGCAACTTACTCTGGGTTCCCAGGCTCGCAAGGTCGGGTTCATGCGGTTATTTGCTATCCGGATGGCTGGCGAAACCGTGAATGTCACGACTCCCATGGCCTATGTGGGGGGTGAGCCTCTGAAGGCCTATCTTCTCAAGCGATATGGGGTGCCCATGGTCGATGGGTTGGCGTCTGTGATTACCGCCAAGACTACCATGACGTTCGCCCAAGTGCTTTTTATCTTGCTGGGATTGGCGTTGGCTTTCTGGATTCTCGGGGATTCGGGTCATTACTGGATGGCGATGTTGGTCAGTGCGGGAGTTTTAGCCTTTGGCGTCGGGTTGTTTGTGCTCCTCCAACGCCACGGCATTGGCATGGGGTGTTTAGGTCTATTGCGGGGGTGCGGTATCAAGTTCGCCTTTCTTGAAAAACGAGAACTGCAACTCCAGGAGCTGGACGGCACGATCCGGGGTTTCTATTCTCAGCACCAACAGACTTTTTATTCGGCCTTGGCCATATTTTTTCTGGCGTGGATGATGGAAACGCTTGAGGTGTATGCCATCCTCTACTTTCTCGATGTGAATCTTGATGTGTGGACAGCCATCTCTATTGCCGCGCTCACAGTGTTCATTAAAGGGGGGACGTTTTTTATCCCCGGAAGCCTGGGTGCTCAAGAAGGGGGATACACCTTACTCTTGATGACTTTTGGGTATTCCGAAGTGACGGGAATCACCTTTGCGCTTATTCGACGTTTGCGAGAAATTCTCTGGATTTTCCTTGGCCTCGTATGCCTCATGTTTTTGAAAAACCAGCATGGCCCATCGGACCAGATGAAATCCTTGGAACGATAGGGGACAAACACGTTGATTCGACAACACTATTCGGTGGCTTGAACTCTCCGGGTCTAATGTGAATAATCGGATCCTCACGGATTGCCAGCCGAGAAAGGATTAGGGAACGATGGATATCGAACTGGGAACGAATACGCTTAGGAATACCAATGGTGTTTTTATCGCCCACGGCAAGGAACAACTTCGGATTGAGTGGCTGGAAGAGGAGAAAAAACTGGCGTTGAGTATGGGGGTGTTTATGCCCACGGGAACCGAAGTGGCCAATTTGCAACGCAATGTTTGGGAACACAACTCTGGCGATCGGTTTGTCCTCACGGAGTCACCCGATAGTGTAAAAGTGGAAGATACGATCCTGAAAACCCTCGTCATGGAAATCCACAAAAAGTCTCATCAAGCGGTCGCCATTCCTTCCGCAAAATTCTACACCTCCAAAGGCACCCTGTCTGAAGTCTCCGCTGAATGGTGGCGGGTCGGTAATAAAATGGAGTTGACCGGCATCGACACCGACCTTGAGGGTGGAGGCGTCGAACTCCCCGAATCACTCTAACTCGTCGGACTCTCGGCTTTTTGTATGGGCGCCA
>DOFS01000373.1:12974-13590 GCA_003523945.1 Nitrospiraceae bacterium
ATATTGTTCAATGGGTTCTCACGCTCCCTGGCGTCTTTCTTGATATACGCTAAGCGATGCCTTGCTCCCATTCATTGCCTACGAGTTAATTGGCGAATTTTTCCCATTCCTTTTGTTCATTGGCAACATGGGAATGGAAACTATGAAAATGGTTCCGACCCCGTGCAACCAGGTACTGTGTACTTGTGTGTGGAGCAAAGAGAGGAAGGACGGCTGTCTGCGGTATTTGTCCGAATCTACCGGCAATACTTTGGAGGCCATTAAGAATAACAGGCAAAATGGTGAAATTACTTTATTGAGGTTTTGGCGCGGGCCATCATGCGACAAAAAGAGCAGGTTCCGGCTGTTGTTGGTTGGCTACACACGGTACAGGGTTGCAATGAAGTTTGGTCGATCTCACTCATAGATGGTGCGACAGAAGAAGATTTTTCCTGTTTGTCAAGAAATCCCCAATAAAATCGTTGCTTGGTTCCAGGGGATTCAGCCTCTAAGCGATTAAGCGCGTCTTTATACACCAACATCTTCGCGCCTTTGGCCATCGGGCATTCTTCGACTAAATAGTCAATCCGGTTGACCACGGCATAGGCGGCAATTTCCCGTTCGGTCATGCGGTAAA
>DOFS01000373.1:13796-16130 GCA_003523945.1 Nitrospiraceae bacterium
TCTTCCTGCCATTGCAGGACATTGCCGAGGAGTCTGGCGGCCTCATCATCTAAGTTGTGGCCGGTGGCCATCACGTCGTAGTGATTCTGCCAGGCGACCCGATTGAATTGATACCGTTTAATGGTGCCACAGGCAGAGCACGTAGGACGTTTGATCAGATTGGCCAGCTCTTTGATCCCCGCTCCGGCATCTTCTTCCACGGTATGAACCGTGAGTTGAGAGCCGCAAGGTTCAGCCACTACTTTGGCAAATTGTTCAACTTTTTCTTTTGATCGGCTGGAATAACCGGGAATGCCTAAGTCGACATACAGCGCATCGACTCGATAGCCTAATTTCAGCAGAATTTCCCACAGGGTCAGGCTGTCTTTCCCTCCAGATACGGCAACCAGAATCCGATCTTCAGGGGAAAACATCTGTTGAGCTTTAATGGCCCGTTGTACCTGGGTTCGCACAAATTCAGTGAGGCAGTCTCCGCAAAACGCCGTATTGTGCCTCGGCAGTCCCAGGACCGCCCGTTTAGGGCATTTTCGACAGCGCATGGGTTAGCCTCCTGAAATAACCGGGCGGATCTCAATGGTATCCCCATCCGCCACGGTTTCGTCTTCGGTCATGAGATCCTTCCCGCGTATGATTAAGAAGGCCTCAGGGATTAAATTGAGTTCTTTGAAAATTTCTGCAACCCGTTTGGGACCTTGAATGACCACATCACGTGTGGGATGGCTGAGATGGACTTTCATAAACATGAATCATAAAGACAGGTTTGTGGGATTGGCAACTCATAAAATTATGGTATTTTGGAGTCTTTGCCCGAAATCAATCTTCTGTTTTTTCTATTAGGTCGGTATGGCAGTTTTCCGAAGAACCTATTGGGCCATTATGTAGAGTGGGAGGATGACCTATGATACGATGCGAGTACTCACCCTTCTCACTCACAACATGAACTCTTGTCACGCGTGATAGCTCACTTATTATGGATAACCAAGGAGCAAGAATGAAACCCGCATGCGATTCGATGGACCAGCTTTGTATTAATACCATCCGTACCCTATCGATGGATGCGGTGGAAGCCGCGAACTCCGGACATCCCGGCACTCCGATGGCCCTGGCCCCTGTAGCCTATTGGCTCTGGAATCGGATTTTGCGCTCCGACCCGGATGATCCCATCTGGCCGAATCGAGATCGGTTTGTTCTCTCAGCCGGGCATGCGTCGATGTTGCTCTATTCCTTGCTGCATCTTTGTGGCGTGAAGTCGGTGAACGGTCAATATGAACAACTGGGTGAGCCTTCTGTCACACTGGAGGATATCAAACGGTTTCGGCAATTAGAGAGTAAATGCCCTGGCCATCCTGAGTATCGCTGGACATCGGGTATCGAAACCACGACCGGTCCATTAGGGCAAGGGGTGGCGACCAGCGTCGGCATGGCGATTGCCCAACGATGGATGGCCGGGTATTTCAATCGTCCTGATTTTGAAATGTTTAACTACAATGTTTATTCCATCTGCGGTGATGGGTGTTTGATGGAAGGGGTGTCATCAGAAGCCGCCTCTCTTGCCGGACACCTCAAGTTGTCGAATCTGTGTTGGATCTATGACAATAATAGAATCACCATTGAAGGATCTACGGAACTGGCCTTTACCGAAGATGTTACCACCCGGTTTATCGCCTATGGTTGGAATGTGACCCGTGTGGGGGATGCGAATGACCTCAACATGCTGGATCGCGCCTTTGGCACGTTTTTGAAGGAGTCAGACCGTCCGACCTTGATTATTGTGGATAGCCACATTGGGTATGGGGCTCCCAATAAACAGGATACGCATTCTGCTCATGGTGAACCATTGGGTGAAGAAGAAATCCGGTTGGCTAAACGCTATTATGGTTGGCCGGAAGACGCTCGATTTCTTGTGCCTGACGAGGTGCCGGCTCATTTCCAACAGGGTATCGGGGACCGGGGCAAAGATTTGCGTACCGCGTGGATGTCCCGGTTTGCCGAGTATCGAGGCAAGTATCCGGAATTGGCTAGTCACTTGTATCAGATGCAGCATAGACAGTTACCCGATGGATGGGACCGCAAAATTCCTGTTTTCCCCCCTGATGCTAAGGGGCTTGCCGGGCGGGAAGTGTCGGGAATCGTGTTGAATGCCTTGGCCGCCACGATTCCCTGGTTCTTCGGTGGGGCGGCAGACTTGGCTCCATCCACGAAGACTCGATTAACTTTTGAGGGAGCCGGGGATTTGACCGGCAGCAATCCATCAGGACGGAATATCCATTTTGGGGTTCGGGAGCATGCGATGGGCGCTATTGTGAATGGCCTGTCTTTGTCAAAAGTCCGCCC
>DOFS01000373.1:16273-17515 GCA_003523945.1 Nitrospiraceae bacterium
TCATCTTTAGCGATTATGCCAGGCCGGCTATCCGGTTAAGTGCCTTGATGGAAATTCCCGTCGTGCATATCTTTACCCATGATTCCATTGGGGTAGGGGAAGATGGACCGACACACCAGCCCATTGAACAAATCTCTTCGCTTCGCGCGATTCCCGGGTTAATGGTGTTTCGCCCTGGAGATGCCAACGAAATTGTCGAAGCGTGGAAGGTGATTATGGAATTGCGGCATGAACCGGTGATTATGATTGTCTCCCGGCAGGCCATTCCCACATTGGATCGAATGAAATATGCGTCTGCGTCCGGCGTGGCCAAAGGCGCCTATGTATTGGCGGACTCTCACGATGGGTGCCCCGAGGTCCTATTGCTTGGAACCGGAAGTGAGGTGCCCTTGTGTGTGCAAGCCCATGAGCAATTGGCGGTGGAAGGGATCAGAAGTCGCGTGGTCAGTATGCCTTCCTGGGAATTGTTCGAGCAACAATCGGAAGACTATCGGCGCTCGGTTATTCCCCCCGATGTCACCGCGCGGGTATCGGTCGAGCAAGCCTCTGTCTTTGGATGGGGGAATTATGTAGGAACCCAGGGCCATTCGATAGGGATGAAATCATTCGGCGCCTCGGCTCCACTCAAGGAATTAGCCAAAAAATTTGGATTTACGGTTGAGCATGTGGTGGCCGCGGCCAAGGAGCAGATCGCACGGCACCAACCGCACGCCACGACCGTTCAACGCTAATTCTTTTCTTTCAAGGAGAACCTCATTATGAATCCACTCGTGCAACTTCGTGAGATGGGACAAAGTCCCTGGTATGACTATATTCGTCGGGGTTTGATCACCTCTGGAGAACTCCAGGCATTAATTGAGAACGATGGTCTCATGGGCATGACCTCGAATCCTTCGATTTTTGAAAAAGCGATTGCGGGGAGTGCGGACTATGATGAAGCGATTGCACAGGTGGCGTCTCAGGTGACGAGCGTCAAACAAATATATGAGGGAGTGGCCATTCAAGATATCCAGGATGCCGCGGACCTGATGCGGCCAGTCTATGATGACTCGGACGGTCGTGATGGCTTTGTGAGCTTGGAAGTCTCCCCGGATTTGGCCTTTGATACACAAGGTACCATTGATGAAGCGGTCCGTTTGTGGCAAACCGTGAGCCGGGATAATGTCATGATTAAAGTGCCTGGGACCCCTCAAGGGTTACCGGCCATCGAGGAACTGCTCTCCCAAGGCATCAATATCAATG
>DOFS01000305.1 GCA_003523945.1 Nitrospiraceae bacterium
CTTCGTATGTTTGTTTCCTGAAATGAGCGGCATCTGTCTCAGTATCAGCAGGGTCGGCTCCTTGTCCATCGACAGTGGGTCTGACACCTTTATAGTCAATATAATCCACTTTCTTATCACCGGCGTATGAAACACT
The DNA here is from genome assembly GCA_003523945.1 of Nitrospiraceae bacterium. Classification (GTDB taxonomy): domain Bacteria; phylum Nitrospirota; class Nitrospiria; order Nitrospirales; family UBA8639; genus Nitrospira_E. Next base: position 137 of record DOFS01000305.1, read on the forward strand.
TTGAAGCAAGAATTTTTTATACTCCTCGTCTTTTTCGAGTTCTATGAGGGCTTTAAAATATTCTTTATCCCCCTCTGGATAAACCTCTTCCGATTCGGAAAAGGCCGGCATAGGTAACAAGACAGATTGAACCAACAAGCCGACTCCCAAGATCAAAGTCAAGAAACAGCCCTTGAGCGTCACAACATGTCGGTGTTGGAAAAATGGATAGGATGAATGATTGACGATGAGCGCTTGGCGTGTCCTTTGAAATTTTTGAAACATAGTGAGTTCCTTAATCAGAAAGAATGGAAAAGAATTTCAATGCGATTTCCCGACTATTGTTGGAAAATCACCTCCGGATAGTCAATTGACTATTCCCGAATCCTCCGTTTTCATACTGATTTAAATTGAGAGGGCCAGTTGGGAAAAGGAAGAGTCCTTCAATTCACGTGACTTTCTAATGGGTATTCCTTAGCAACCACCGGCAACCCCGATCAGTTGCAGGCCGTTCTGGGCAGCCTCGTGATGTCTTCGGAAGAATTACAAAAGAAGCTGAGGAACTTGCTGAACCTTGGCAAAAGAAGAACATCTGGCCCCCAACGCCCTCGTCACACCGACGGAGGAAACCTATCCGATGGTAGCCCCAACATTACCAAGGACTATTTCGTCCTGGTCGATAGCCAGGGAGAGGCCAGACAGATGGGTGTGGGCGCCTCGGAAGGGCATCACATGCCGTGTGTGGTTCAAACAATCAGGGAAGACGGCGCCCACCCTGGTACGTCGAATTCTTTAAATGGATCAACAGTTAATCTTCTTCCAAAGACGTTCCGAGAATCCCAGCCGCCAGGGAATTACTCCCTGGCAGCTTTTTTTATATTCCCGCACAAAAGTACCTGATCAACTGATTCCCCATATCATTAAAGTGGAAGTGTGTCATTGCAAGACGGGGCTCCAATTACTTCCCGCTAAGCCTCGCTTTTCACTCAACGCGATGCTCTGCTGTCGGCGTAGGGTGCAAGAGGCAAAGCGCGCAGGGCTTTAGCCGGTCAGCTGTAGTCAATTTTTGGGGGATACGCACACTTCATAACCAATCAAGATTGTCGGAGTCGTCAGCCGTTTATGCATTCATACATCCACCGAAAGAAATCGCCGACTCGAAGGTACGATAGCTTCGCTAACTGCCAACCGCCCGCGCCACCTTTTTGGCGTCATCCCGAGACATCGATGCCCCTAGGTCCAGCCAATGGATGACATTGTAGTAGCGATAGTTATCGCTGGCGACATATTCGCGCAGAATCGTCTTGATCCGCTTTGCGGGGAGGGCCCGGACAGCTAAGACAGCGGCGGCTTTACGCACCCCATCCGACTTGTGGTTGAAGAGGGCGAGCAAGGCATCCCGAGATATTCTTGCAAACCGTGATTTCGAGCATAGTTCAATGGTTTTCTTCAAGAGAGCCGCTGGCATCTCAAGTGAAAGAAGATCTGAGACCGATTGCTTCTTGCCGATTGACGTTATGGCCATCGCGAATTCGACTTGAAACTCCTCATCACCCGATATAGTTAGCAGAGTCCCACCGAGACTTGGCCCTTCGGCGTTCGCAAGAATGGGGATATCAGTCCACTCTCCGTGCCTTCCCAGATACTCAGCGTCAAGCTTAGATGCCCCTGCGTACCCATCTCGGAGATTGGCTCTTATCCTTTGCAAATCCTCAGGCTTTTTCGCCGCACATAGCACATTCAAGCCATGCCTAGTGAGTTTTTTGCACAAATATCCCTTCAAGTCTCTCGTTTTTTTAACGAGATTCTGACTGGCAGCGTTATCACCAAACGCAACCTTTATCCGTCGAATCCGCTCTTCGAAATACGCACTGAACCTATCATCCACGTCGCGACGAAGCTCATCCGCATGTTTCCTGAAATATCTTTCCACGAGTGCGAAGTACGCAGCGTCGTCGTATATTAGGTCCACCCCGACTCTCTTCTCCAGCTCCTCCTCAGAGAGTCTCTTCAACGAATCTAACTGAAACTGTTGAAAGAGTTCCTCTCCCACCTTGTCTGAGCCTGCCACACTGCCCAATCCTAAAAGACCAGACACAACTTGCTTCTGTGGTGGGATCAGGATCTTCTTGATCTCCTCATCAGCAAGTGGCTTCCCAAGTTTTATTAGCACCGCGATAGCCTCTCTGCGCACTAGAGCATCACTATCCCCAGACAGCCGCTCAGCCATACCGATATCCAGTGCCAACCGGCCATGCAGCGACTTCATTGCTCGCAGTCGAACCTGTGAGTTACGATGCTCAAGTCCAAGAAGCAGCGCGGAAGTTTCCAGGCTCTCGAAACCCTCTAGTACGGCCCGCAGCAGATCGGCATTTAGCGACTCGAACTGTGACTCAAGGACCAACTCTTGGGCGCTCTTCGCCTGACCAGTTCGAAGCAGAATTTCAACCATGCATTCAAGTGCGCTACGGGATGTACCGTAGTCGCTCCGAGCATGCTCCTTTCTAACGATCTCCAGATCCCTCGCGGTGCCGCATTTGGCGAGATATCCTAGAGCCGCCGTCCTCACTTTGGCTGATGAGTCATCTGAGAACCAATCGTCGATGAGCCATTCTCGTTTGATCACGTCATCATCCGCAGGGAGATCGAGAGCCATTGTGGTCAATACTGAAATCGCCCCAACCTTCTCGTTCTCGTTGACTCCGGCCCATGAAGAGACTACAGCAGGACTGAACCCTGAATCCGCTAGAGCCGGATACCAACGCCACAGGGGAACATTCTCGTTGGCGAGATGCTGAAAACCCAAACGAGCTAGATAGCGTGTCTCTCTCGAACCCAGCTCCATCCCTTCAGTGCATGCAGCGAAGAGGAGGTTGATGTCATGGACACCCAGATTCAACTCCTCGTTACCTGGCTTTGAAATTAAGTTCGCCAGCAATCTAAAACGTGCGACATCACTCGCGCTGAGAGTATCCAGAGAATCCGGCTGCCTGATCCTTGCAACAAGGCCCTCAAGAAATTCAAAACCTTCAGCAGACAAAGGAGACAATTCGCGCCCTCTGTCCTCTTCCCCTGCATCGCCAGAACCCGACCGAGCACGTTTCGCCCGCAGTTCGTCGGGTTCGGATGATTCATCCTCGGCCTTGACACGATTTACATAGGCGGTGATGCATTTCCTGGCTAGCGTTTCTATATCCCGCGCCGTTGAAAAGTTCTGAAACAGAACTTTCTTGCCTCCAATGATTTTCCCCCGAAACTCAAGAACCTTTTTCAGGTCATCTCCCGGGTCCAACATGAACTCGTCCGGAATCTGCTTGAAGAAGAGCGAAATCTCGGGACTTCCGGTCTTCTCGCACCTTGCTACCGACCGTTCGTACTCCTCTTCGAACCCAGAGGTGAATCCTCCATTGTGGTCTGGCGGAGTACCCCACCTTTTCCAAATCATTCCAAGAAATAAATCGCACCGATCGAGATCTTGGTTTATTAGATGCTGCGGCCGGCCGAATCCCGCAACGGTTTCCTCCCACCCAATCAGCTCAACTTGATAACCAAGCTCGTTCGCCCAAGACCCGTTAAATTCGTCAACCACTCCTCGAATGGCATGTCGCTCTTCCGGAAGATCGCCAGGGGAGGCCAGAAATGCACGGATGATTTTTCGGGTACTAGGCATATCTTATTACCGAGACGCAAGACTTGCAGTGAAACCACCTGAACGATTGGCATGTATGAACCTCGCCACCGTCCTGTACCAAATGACCATCAACAATTTCGACAAGCGCTTTGGAAATTCGCCCGTGTCCTTCTTTGGAATTATCTGCTAAACGCCATATCTGAGTGCTTCGACTTGCCGCATAACACCCATTCAAAGCATCCGAACAATACGCCTAAATAGCATTAATTTCAATCATTTATGCCCAATGCGTCATTAATTACGTTAACTTATGCAGATCAGCCTCATCCCGGTCCACTTGCAATCGCTATATTTGAAAAGGAGAAAAAGGAATGGGAACCATTTTCCGATTTATGCCCTCACACACCCTTTTGCCCCCAAGAATGTATTCACTGATCATTCGCCCAAGGGCTTCACTTTACCTAGCCCTATGGTTTACAAAGGTGGACGTTCCACAATTTGTAGGCCATGAAAATGAATTCCTGAGGCCATACGCGATGATACCTGTTGTCCAGAGGATTTTTTATCTGTTGATCCTGCTTGTACCCGCCACGGCGGCAATGGGGCAGGAAGTTGATTGGAAGACCACGGTCGGCGAGGCGGTGGACACCTTGCAGCAGTATCTTCGCTTCGACACCACCAACCCGCCTGGGGATGTCACCGAGGCTGCCGGATTCCTTCAGAATATTCTGGAAACAGAGGGGATCGCGGTCACGCGGTACGAAGCCGCACCGGGGAAGATCAATCTTTCCGCCCGGCTTAAGGGCTCGGGCGACGCCAAACCTATTCTATTGCTCCATCATATGGATGTGGTGCCCGCCGACATGAGCCGCTGGGATCCTGTTAAGCCGTTTGGCGGCGAACTCAAAGACGGCTACATCTGGGGCCGTGGCGCGATCGATATGAAAGGCACGGGTGTGCTTCAACTCTACGCCTTTCTGACGCTTGCACGGCAGAAGATTGCTCTGGATCGCGATGTCATCTTCCTGGCGGTGAACGATGAAGAAATCGGTGGGACAATGGGGACCCGCTTCCTGCTCGACAACCACTATGAGGAACTCGATCCCGAATTTGTGCTCGACGAAGGTGGATTTGGCAGTCGCGAGATTTTTGTGAACGGGAAACTCGTTTTCGGGATTTCCGTTGCGGAGAAGCGGGCATTCTGGCTCCGTGTGACGGCCCGTGGCATCGCCGGACACGGCTCTCAACCGAACGATCACAATCCGAATGATAAACTGATGCGTGCGCTTACCAGGCTTTTCAATGTGCCATTTCCGACCGTCTCCAATCCTGTCCTTGACGCACTCGTGACCAAGCTCGGCAAGCTTGAACCAAACCAGTTCACCAACGCCATCCGGCAGACGACGGTCTCGCTCACCTCGCTCCAGTCAGGTGTAGGACATCCGGCCAAGGCGAATGTCATTCCCTCGCTGGCCACGGCGACTCTCGATGCTCGTTTGCTGCCGGGCATGGATGCTGAAGACTTTCTGGCGGAGGTGAAGTCTCGACTCGGCGATGAGATCGAAGTAGAGGTCATTCACCCCGCGAGTCAATCTGTCGTAACGCCGCATGACACCGGAATGTTTCGAGCGTTGTCCAATGCCATTACACGGCACCATCCTGACGCTACCGTTGTGCCGATGATTATTCCTTACGGAACCGATTCAAGGATGTTTCGTCTGCGCGGGGCCAAGTGCTATGGCATTCTGCCCCTCGTGCTCACCACCGAACTCGCCACGTCCATCCATGGTGACGCTGAGCGAATCCCTGTCGACCAATTCGAAACGGGAATCCGAATTTATTACGAGACCCTGGTTGAAGTTGCAGCCCGCTAGGCATTGGTTTCTCTTTCCGGGAACAGAATAGTCATGCCGAGCCCCTTCGACGGAGTTTATCCTGAGTAAAAGCCGAAGGACTCAGGGCAGGTGCACGAAGCATCCGGCTAGTCTACCTGGGCACAGATCCTTCGTTGCTCTCGGGATGACAACAAGGGGAGGCACGGGACTTTATAGAGCCTGTTTTGAGCCTTGCTGAAAGGCTTGTTCTGAGAGCAACATCGCATGGCTCGAACCACCATTTCCTTATGATCCCTGAACGATTGTTCCTGAAATCCTGTAATTTTCTTCTGAACAGATCAATGAATATTGCACGGCCTGATGAAGAACTTGTGGGGGTTGATCCCTCTAATCCTGGCCGAACATACCCAGACCAGTTTACGGTTTTTTCGTGATACACTAGTCGTGAGGATTGTGAGGGAACATGAAATTTATGGATCAGAGCAAGGAACCCCGACAGGACTCATTTGGCGGACAAACGACCTCTTTCCCAGCAGCCCTGTTTGACTGCCAACCCTTCACCCAACTTTGTGACACATTGCCAAGATTTCAGAACCGTTTTCCGTTGTGGAAGCCTGTGAGCCTCCGGACTTCGGAGCTGGGATGTTTTCGTGGGTAGATGGTTCATGACCCGACCAGCCATGTCCCGCAAAGACTTCAGCCATAAACCCTCAAACATCTGCCATAGGGAGCCTCGTCCATGTCCGAAGCGACACCCCATCTGACACAAGAAGAAATACGGCTCGAAGAATCTAAAAAGCGAACGGTGCATTGGAAACGGTGGGGACCTTACCTGAGTGAGCGGCAATGGGGCACGGTCCGTGAGGATTACAGCCCTCATGGAGACGCATGGGAATACTTCTCTCATGACCAATCACGTTCACGGGCCTACCGGTGGGGCGAAGATGGCATCGGGGGAATCTGCGACCGCCACCAGCAGATTTGCTTTGCGCTGGCGCTCTGGAACGGCAAAGATCCCATTCTGAAGGAACGGTTGTATGGATTAACCGGGAACGAAGGCAATCACGGGGAGGACGTCAAAGAATATTACTTTTACCTGGACTCCACGCCGACGCATTCCTACATGAAGTTTTTATATAAATATCCCCAACACCCCTTTCCCTATAACCAATTGATGGAAGAAAACCGGAAGCGCGGCAAAGACGATTGGGAATATGAATTGATGGACACGGGTGTCTTTGATGACAACCGGTACTTCGACGTGTTTATCGAATATGCCAAAGCGACGCACGAAGACATCCTCATCCGGA
>DOFS01000369.1 GCA_003523945.1 Nitrospiraceae bacterium
ATACGTATAACGCTCTCCTGAGCGAAATGATCCCACTTTTGCAGCAGGCAGTTGAGGAGAAGAGTGGTGTGTCCATCTCCGTCTCTGAAGTCAACAGCAGGTCGATGGACCAGGCCAAGGATCAGGACGTTCCAGCTTGCGGTTAGGGACACAGTGCCTTCCCTCTAGCTCCACGGAAATTCGGTGCGGCCATAAGTTGTTCTTCCGCAAAAACCCTCCCCAGATGCGTAGCCAATCGTAGAACAATCAATGCTCTCAGCCAACGCCCTGGTCGGTTGGTTTGAGTGTGATTCCGTAGTTCGGGAGGATTCCCTGTTCTCCCTGTTGCGGAGGACCGGCGCCTCGGTGGGGTGACGGTGTACGAGTGGGATCGAGAAAACCTGTCGCTTGATCTGAAGCGGATTTATTTGGTGGTGGTGACCACCCCGGCCGCGACTTCCAACGCCAGAGCAGAAGAAATCCTACACGATGCCATCCGATGAAGGTCTTTGGCGTACCATTCACCAAGACCTCTTTCCATGCGAACCCGTATGAGAGCAGCACCAGTATCAATCTCGAGAGGTTGTCGAAGCGTCTCGGTCCCACTTATCGCTTTTGGTAGAAGACCAGCTATTTTCGAAGGAAGAGGTTTTCCCCAGCCAAAGCGGTACGGGATCGTCCACATAAGGAAATTCAATGCTTGCCGTCCGTAAAGAGCATGGGACCGGGATGGGAAATCTCACCGAACACGCTGAAGGTCCGTGACATTGTTTTCATGGGCTGTGAGCGTACACTCATCTCTCTAGGCATGGCGAGCTGACATCATCGAACCGCCGCAACGATGCGGTCGGGAAATATTTGCGGAGCACAAGGGCTGAGTTGTCTTCAAGGGTAACCTCATCTAACGCGTCCGGTTTGGTTGTCAGGTGTTGTGTGGCTTCAAAAAGAGATTTAAAAACTGACTGCTCCTGATAGGCTCTGTTTGATTTTTGAGTATATTTTTGACATCTTGAATGGCTGTCAAAGGCGATTATAGGAAATATGTTGCGTTGCTTCATGACTTTGCTTAAGCGTTTGAAAGAATTTATTGTCCGATGATTGTCAGACGAACGCTTCCATTCAAGTGGTTTCTGCAAATTGACGGTTGGGCTGTCTTGTTTTATACCCTGTATGGCTACGGAATCTGCACACTTCATTTAGAATTCTTTTTTGAAAAACTCGCATTCCCTTTTACCGGGATGAGTGTATTTGGAACGGCTGTCGCAATTTTATTGGCGTTTCGAAATAATTCTGCCTATGAACGGTATTGGGAAGCCAGGATCACCTGGGGTGAGTTGACCAATTATTCAAGAAATTTTGCCTCACAAGTGCTTGTCTATATTCAACCGCCCCAAGGGAGCGATGCCCAGCCCGGGCAAGTCGAGGAGCTCCATCGAGAGTTTATTTATCGGCACTTGGCATTTTTGGTGGCCTTGCGTTTACAGCTGCGAGAAGGATATGCGTCGAATGCCCTTTCTTCGTTCATCACGAAGGCTGAGTTAGTTCGGTTGGAGGCTGTTGCCAATAGGGCCACGCAACTGAATCATTGGCAGGCGAAGCGTTTACAGGAGGTGTTTGATGCTGGCTGGATTGCCCCGCGTGCCTATGTGATGGGATTAATGGAATCTCTCAAGGATTTTTATATTGCTCAAGGTAAATGTGAACGCATTAAGAATACACCCTTGCCTCGTCAGTATGGGTTTTTCACCAAGATATTTGTGTGGACATTTCTCTTACTTCTTCCTTTCTCATTGGTGCAACATTTGGGGTGGGAAACACTTCCCATTTATGTGATGCTGGCGTTCATGTTTACGGTTATGGAACGAGTGGGAAGTCGAACCGAAGATCCCTTTGATGGGAAAAACGAAGATGTTCCGATGATTGCGATTTGCCGAACCATTGAGATTGACTTGCGGCAACAATTGGGCGAAACGTCTGTTCCACCTAAAATTGAACCGATCGAGGGTGTGTTGATGTAGTGGTAGAAATGTTGGACTCACCGGGCTCAACTCACGTTCTTCAATGGCTCTGCATTTGAAGGAACGATTTTTGGGTGTGGTGCCCGAGCGAATTAATGTGCTTCAACTGTTGGACGTTATTAAAACGACTAGAGCTGTGTGGCCAATAAATTCTTCCTGTCCGATCCACACTTCGTAAAGGAGATATCACCCCCCTGAGAATTTGAAAATCTCTCAGGGGGTGAGTTGTGTCCACTTGTTCGTGTCAGTGTCTTCAGAAATGCCTGCCGCCTTTAATGTGTCGATGATGTTTCTGATGTCCTCCATAATAGTGGGGTCTGAGATGATGCCAAAAAGGAGGACGATAAAAAGAGCGCCAAAAATTTTCAAATGCCGGTGTCCAAAGTGGTTTCTAAAATGACGATTGCTCCGCGGATTCCATAACGGGGTCCGCCTATTCGCCGGTGGAGCATGTATTCCTCGTTTAGCTCGGTCTCGGTCATTACCAATGCCCTGCGATTGCGAACCACGACTTTATAAATTTCCCAGAACTCTGAACAAGGGCTCAGGCCATACGAGCACCAGAAACAGCGCGTTCAAATGACGCCACTCCTGTTCCTCACGCAGAGGTAGAATTCTTTCGGTAGAGGGTTTCCATTTGGAGGTAGATGCAGGACGCCGTCCAGGCAATCAGCACTAAGCCCGTGAGTGATTCGATTCCTGTGAGAAAACGAAGCGGGCCGGTTGGAATAAGATCTCCTAGACCTAAGGTCGTATAGGTGACAAAGGAGTAATACACACAATCCGAAAATCCCGGTGTAAATTCACCAACGATAGCCCCATATTCTCCTGCCAGGATTAGCCCATAGTACCCGGACGCAAAAATGACAATTTCCACGATGTGGGCAAGAAGCGCCAGGACAATGCCCGCAATGACTCCCAAACGTGGTCGGTTGGCTCGAAGATTGATGAATGTGGAAATACGGTAGACGGCCTCATAATGAACAAAAACAGACATGCCTACGAGGAGCATTGTGATGAATAGGGTCAGAATCATGAATGCCCGAGGTGAACCGGGGGTTATCCCAACAGAAAGTCAAAATCCTTTTGAGAGAGAGAGGCTCCGCCGCCCTGAGGGGTCGCCCCTTCCAGAACGGCGTGATAGAGTTCCAGTTTCTGCTGTTTAAGCTCCATCATTTTTTCTTCAATGGTATGACGCATGAGCAAACGCATGATGGACACCTTCTGCTTTTGCCCGATACGATGCGCGCGATCAGAGGCTTGATTTTCCACGGCCGGGTTCCACCAGGGGTCTAAGTGAAAGACATAGGACGCTTTGGTGAGATTCAGTCCCTGCCCGCCGGCTTTGAGGCTCAGTAAAAAGACCGAAGGCTTGCTTCCCTCCTGGAATTGCTGAACCAGTTTTTTTCGCGTGGGCGTGGGTGTGGACCCATCCAATCGAACATGAGGAATCCCATGCGCATCGAAGGCCTGTTCGACGATATCCAGAAACGACGTAAATTGGGAGAAGACCAGCGCGCTGTGCCCCTCATCGAGGAGTTCTTTCAGCCGGTCAAGAAGACATTCAAGCTTCGGAGAAAGATCGGTATGGGAGGGACTGAGCAATTGCGGCGACAGGCAGATCTGCCGGAGTTTGAGAATCGCCGTGAGCGCAATGATCCGGGCCTGCGCGGGCGTTTGACTGCGATAAGCCGCAGCAATGGTCGAGCGAATTTTGGTGACCGTCTGCTGATATAAGGACTTTTGGCGGTCCGTCAATTCCAGATACAGATCCGTCTCAATTTTTGGTGGCAGTTCCTTGAGAATTTGTGCTTTGGTCCGGCGCAGGACAAAGGGTCTGCTCCGCTGCATAATGGTCTCTAATAATGCCGGTGATGGCGCTTTCATCTTCCCTTTGACCTCTTCATAGTCTCCCAGCAGGCCCGGCACACACAAATCCATCAGGGCGTAATATTCCCCCACATGATTTTCCAGGGGGGTCCCGGTCATCACACATTTGAAATATCCTTTGAGACGTCTCGCGGCACCGGTGGTCCTGGCCACAATATTTTTGACCGCCTGGGCTTCATCGAACAGAATCACATTGAATGGGATCTGTTCGAGGATCGCAATGTCCCGCCGGATCAGACCGTAGGTCGTGAGCACCACATCGGCCCCGGCAAAGGAGGACGTGCGCTCCTTTCCGGTATACGACTGAACAGTCAATGTGGGATAAAACCTGGATATTTCATGCTCCCAATTGAATAAAAGGCTGGGAGGAAGCACCACGAGGTGCGGGCCTTGAATCGGTTCCGGAGATGTGATGATGCCTTCTTTGATCCCCGCGAATAAACATATGGCTTGCAGGGTTTTTCCCAATCCCATGTCATCCGCCAGGCACGCACCCAGGCGATGTTGATAGAGAAACCCCAGCCATCGATACCCTTCCTGTTGATACGGGCGAACCGTGGCATCCAAGGCTTGAGGAAGGGGAATGGGTTCAATCTGCTCAAAGTGCAGCAACCGGTTGATCAAGGCTTCATCCGCCGGAGGGAGGATGACGGTCACTCCCCGTTTTCTCAAGGCCACCCAATCCAGGATCTGCAGCTTCGGGACACGAACGACAGCCTTGTGTTCCCGTTGTTCCATACTGGGCTTATTGGAGAGGAAGGCAAAGGCGCGCAAAATAGCCTGTGTGTTCTGGTCCACAATCCGGATGGTTCCGTCCGCCTCCATCATTCCACCCCGCTCAAGAATTTTTTCGATATCCTTGGCTTCGATTCGCACCCCGTCACACAGCAATTCCGGTCGTAGTTCGAACCAATCAATGCTCGACGCGCGTCGCGCATCGATCGAGCAATCCCACTGTGACGTGGTAATGGGCTGGTCTTGATAGAAAAGTTCGATGCCAACTTCCTGCAATTTGGCATGAAGCTCGGGAAGCAAGGGATAGAGGGTGGTGAGCGGCAGGCTCATTTCATCATGTTCCACCATTCCCTCAAAAAGCGAGGGCCCCCAGAGCATATACGGAATGGCATACAGCAAGGCTTCTTTTGCCCAATCGTTCACCACGACGCACCAATGCCCCTCATGAACCACCAACCGCACACTGGGTTCCAACGCCGGCGTGGTAAAGCGTTGCAGGATCTGTTCGGCCTCCGCCTTCAGTTTGAATGGGCGGAATTCCTCCTGGGCGATACAGGCCTTCACGAGTTTCCTGGCCTCCGAGGGCTTATGGTGACCGATCATTTGGAAAAAGGTGTCATAGAGGAGTGCACGGCGTTTCTTCGCCTTCAAGCCACTCGAGACGGGTTTGGCACGCTCCAGAAATGGAAACATGCGAAAAATAGGCACACTGGGTCGCCCCTGACTTTCCCCAAGCCAACATTCCGCGCGAAGGACCCCTGTTCGCAAATCCAACACCGAGGCATCCACCGGAATGGCCTCCGGGATGAACGTGAGGCGATACTGGTACGTCGGCGCCTTTCCGGAATGACGGTGATCCGTGAGTGAGACTTCCCGGCCGGCACACTTGAGCAATACCGACCGCAGAATCCGGCCTTGTTCGTGAAGGGGAATGTCCAGTTGTAAGCTGATAAATCGTTCGACCGGGATGGAAAAGGTTGGTCTCGCCATTCCAGTGGGACGTTCTGATGAAAGCCAGCCATCGCGCTGGTGCGATGTGGTCGGTAGGGCCAACGGTCGGCTGAGAGCATCCTCAGGTTCAATGACCTGCTCCCGTTGACTGTTTTCATACAACAAATCGTAAACGGCCCATCCACCTTCATGTTCAAGTGGCCCAAGTTTTTTGGCATCCAAATCAGCCGCAAATCCCAGACAGGCGTAGGTGTTCGGTTGTACCTCTCCGAAGCGTAAACAACAGGCGGCAATCGACACGTGCGACCCGAGAATGTCCAGTTCTGTCTTTGTGGTATACAGCGCATCCGGTGCCCATTCCAGAGGAAATCGTCCGTCCGCATTCTCGAAAAACAGGGCATGATGCTGGCCGTGATGTTTCAGGAAATCCCGCAGCCCTTCCTGGACGGACCAGGCGGGATCCTGCGTGGCCCGAAGTAGTACGGCTAACTCGGTTGGCATCCCTGCAAAGGATTGGCAAATGTTCCCATGGTTGGTAATGCGAATGGATGACTCTCCATGGCGGTTGCCAAGAGTGATCTCGAACCGTGGAGGAGCGGCCGGCGGGGACGGCTTTATGGTCATAGGGCTGCCGCCGCGCTCCACCAGTTGCCGCAGGAGCAGGGCTCGTTGAGTGGCATTGGATGAGGGCATCCGGAAGGTATCGGGAAGCAGGAGATTGACGGTGGTCAGGAGAGCGCAAATGACATGCTTGCAATGCGACTCCGGCGTCCATACCGGACAGGTGCAGGAAAAGGTCAGCTGCCCGTTGTGAACACCAAACCGAACCAGATACTGGGTCGCCCCTCGCACCGTAGCCGACAAGATGGTCTGCGTTCGATCCCAGCTATACGACTCGAGCCGTCCTTGGGCATAATATTCATACCCGCGGAGGACAAAGGCCTTGGAAGCCAGGAAGTAGACATGATTCGGAGAGAGGACTTTCAGGTGCTCCAGGACACCAAATGGTTCTACCGACATCTTCCTTCTCCCGTTTTGCGGAACCCCGGTCGATCGACAAAGAGGCTCGAGAGCACACAACCTGACTTTCCCGGCCCTGCTGAACAA
>DOFS01000429.1:0-196 GCA_003523945.1 Nitrospiraceae bacterium
GTTCCATCATCAACTGGTAATTCGAGATTCGAAATTCCTTAAAACGCCCAAGTCCGGTACGCGCATCCATGATGAAGTTCATCAAGGCCCAACCGCGTGGGTTGAGGATTTCGTCGATATCGTATTTGGCCGAATCGCCTTTATCGACAGCGTCCATCATCTCATTCCATGCGGCAGGGAATGTCCGTTCACCACC
>DOFS01000429.1:373-5465 GCA_003523945.1 Nitrospiraceae bacterium
TTGCTTCGCTCACCCTTATTTCGGATGGTCTCACTCAAGTGATGATCAAACGCGAGGTGCACTCCCTCCACATACGGAAGATTGGTGGTGATATCATTTGCCGAAATCGCCACCTTGCCATCCTGCATATCTTTCGGGTGGACAAACTTGATGTCCTCAATGATCCCCACTTTTTTCAGCAGAACCGCACACACCAGCCCGTCAAAATCACTGCGGGTCACTAATCGAAATTTTTCAGTTTTCATAAATAGGCCCTCAAATGCGAACGAGGTTTATAAGAGTATGCCGCCGACCTGCTCATGATGGTCCTCGAATTCACACATCATGGTCTTAACCTCGACGGCCTGGGCTGTTCATGTTTTCGGCAATCCTGTTTCGATCTTAAATTTACGGAGGAATGGGGCCTTCATAAAGGACGACGTTTAGAACATATCAATATGGGGAATTTGAAATCCCGGGCACCAACCCACCATGTTTTCTCAAAATTCCGAAAATTTGAGGATTCCAAAGCTGTGCAAAAAACAGGCAGAATGTCCACTGACGGATTTTGACCGCATATATTCCGTTTTGTTGAAAACAAACAGAATTCTTCGAATTTTCTCTGGATGGTGTATAGATAGATACAACCAATCAGGATAATTTTCTGAAGAGAAGCGCCTCCTACCAGCCCCTTTCATGGAGAACTGTCAACGATGTAACCACCTGCTCATCTCATACTCCTTTTCTTCGAATTCTTCCAAACCAATTTTTCGAAAAAATTCAATTACTTAAACAACGAAACTTTCGCAAAACCTCCCTTGGCGAGTTGGCATCCTGCTTGCTCCTTTATCAAATTATGAATCTTGCGGCATCACACTCAAGTGGAGGACTGACATGACCTGGTCCTTAATCCTATTCGGCGGTCTCACCATTTTGATTACGGTCGTTGCCCTTGTATGGATCTGGGCGGAGAGCAAACCTGGAACGATCTTTAAAGGAAGATCCGACGCTTCTAACGGAATCGTCTCCCATCAAGGAATGGAGAAGGAGTGAACTGTGATCTTTTCGGGGAGAAGATCTCCCGAAGTTCCCGGTGGTATACGAAACCAATCGCTCCTGTTCATCTCCCGCCAGTGATGAGCTTTGGTGGAAGGTTGATCTTGGCACTCTACCGTCCGTTGGATAATGAGGCAGATCCAAAGGTGTATCTTTTGAAGGTGGCGAGGGCCAGGAAAGAGGGGGAACCGGCAAGAGAATTCCTGCTCTTCTCACATGGCTGCAAATAAACACTGTATTTCCCAAGCAGAGATATGTTCACTCACAAGAAAAAAGCTTTGGTGGTGGATGATGAACCTGATGGCAGGAAAGTGCTTGTGCTTCTCCTGAAACGTCAGGGCTATGAATGCGAGGAGGCCAAAAATGCCTTTGAAGCCATGAGCTGGTTTGAACATAACCATGCAGATCTGATTACCACAGATATTCACCAGGGATGGTGCATGGAAGAAGATGGGAAATGGATACCCCGGCCAACGGGAATTGAATTGCTGGAATACCTCTCCAAAAAGTCAGCGGAAAAACCTCCTATCATGATCGTCGTGAGTGGTAATTTGACCTACAGCCCCACCTATTCCGAGCGAGCCAGGAAAGCAGGGGCGAAAGGCCTGTTCTCAAAACCTTTGGACAAAGAAGCATTTCTGAAATTGGCGCAGGAAGGTGTTGTATGAAACACGGATGGATCGTAACTACTATTCTCTTTGTGTTTTTGGGATTACCCGGGTTGACCCCTGGGGCGCATGACTCTCAAACTCTGGAGCAGAAGATTACGGGTGCAGACGGCGCGCCGATGGTGCTCATACCGTCGGGAGAATTTCTCATGAGCAACTACTACAGCAGAGATCCACAAGGGAAGGGCCTTCATACGGTAAACGTCGATGCGTTTTACATGGACATCTATGAAGTGACCATCTCAAGATATCTTTTTTATCTCCGGAGCGCTCAGAGGCAGGAACCGAAAATTTGGACTCAACCGAATCTTCCAAAATCTGAAAACCGGCCTGTGGCAGAAGTCAGCTGGTACGATGCCCAAGCCTATTGTGAGTTTTATGGCAAACGCCTCCCTACTGAAGCCGAATGGGAAAAAGCCGGACGCGGGACCGATGGGCGGATCTACCCGTGGGGGAATCGACGTCCAAGTGGAGGACAATACTCTCAATATTGGTATGTGGACGGAACCAGAGTTTCGAAAGCGAGAGGAACCATGGAGATCGGGAGGAATGAGGGGGGGAAGAGTCCCTATAACGTGCACGACCTGTCGGGGAATGTTGCCGAATGGGTGGCAGATTGGGCTGCTATCGACCATGACCAGGAAAGTCCGCGAGACAATCCGAAGGGTCCCTCAAAGGGTGATTTTAAGATGATCCGTGGCGGATCTCACCCACTGGAGGTGGGCATTCTCCGATTGAATGAACGATTCATGTGTCCGCCGGCCACCCGTTTCACAACTGTAGGATTCCGATGTGCCCAGGAGGCCCGCTAACCCTGGCAGAAGGCAAGACTTTCCTTTCCTACCAGGAAATTTCTACATGGTTCCAAAGTTGGGTTATTCATAGGTACCCCGGATCGGATAATCATTTTCTTGAATCCACTTTAAGGTTTCGACCATTTCATCAGGATCGGACCTGTTGAACGGCGTGTTGGAAATATCGATCAACTGGACCTTGCCGTCCGGATTCACCGCAAACATTCCAGGCTCGGGAAAAGGTTTGTTTGTCTCCTTCGGGGACCGGGGATGGGAGATATACAATCCCAGTTCCTTCATTTGTTCGATAGAAAGCCCGTAAGCCACCGGAAAAGTTGCACCCGTGGTTTCAACCATTTCCTTGGCTTTACTTTCCGGATCGCCTGAGACGGCGACTATTTCAGCCCCTATGGAAGGGAATTTATCTTTTAAGGTTTCCAGTTTCGTCAGATATGTTTTGCAAATGGGGCAATGCAGCCCCCGATAAATAAACACCACTTGCCAGTGACCCTTTTGGGGTTGTCCCAAAGTCACCTTGCCACCGGCGACCAGCGGGAGCGTGATTGCGGGTAGCCGGCTTCCCGACGAAAGCTTTTGTGTTGACATGATTATCCCCTCTTAATGTTTTGTTTCGACTCCAACCTTTAGACACTATTATAAGACAGGTATCTATGGTTCTTATTGTGATAAATTCCTCATCTAGATGACAGAAAAGTATCCTGTTTCCCTTTTCGAAGCTTATGTTTTCTAAGGAGAGGTCTCTGTATTTACATAAAAATTACACTTTTTTATTGATTAACAGATGGCAAAAAAATACTTTTCCCAAGTGCTTCTCCGGCCTCTTAAAACATCGTGAAACAAATTCTCCAGGTATCCGACATTATCGGCAGGGTTTATACGAATACAGGCAGCACACCGGCATCCTTAGTATGCCGGCCATTGTGCGGATTGATTTCAAAGGCGACGACAGAAAGAGAGGACTTGTGTCATTTGGCAAACACGTGCAGACATCTCCCTACCGCACGAAGCGGCTGACCACCTCGTTCTGGTTCAAAACGGTGGCATTTCTTACTCTTCTTGTCGGGGGTTACTTGATCCTGCAAGAAATTGACCTTGGGGAGGTCTTCCATCCTGACCGAATCGCCCAATGGCTTTCTGAGGCGGGACCATTAGCGCCAATTTTTTTCATGGGGTTGATGGCCCTTGCGGTGATCATCAGTCCCATTCCAAGCTTGCCCTTGGACATTGCCGCAGGTGCAGCCTTTGGGCCATTTCTCGGCGCCACCTATGCCGTTCTCGGAGCGGAAATCGGTGCCATCACAAGCTTTTTTATTGGGCGAGCCTTAGGTCGGGAAGTGCTGACTAGACTGCTCCATATCAATATTACCTTCTGCGAAAAATGCTCGGACCATCATCTAGCCATCTTCGTGTTTCTGTCCCGGTTGATCCCGATCTTTTCTTTCGATCTGATCAGCTACGGCGCCGGGCTGACCAACATGTCGATTCGTGTCTTTGCTCTTGTCACACTCGTAGGAATGATTCCCCCCACCCTTGCGCTCACCTATGCCGGGAGTTATGTAGGATCAGGCACATGGCTAACCGCCATTTTGGGACTGGTCATGGTGGGGTTGCTCCTTCTTATCCCCACACTGGTCCTCCGATACCCTACCTCCCGCCTCGTGAAGCTCTTAAGAGGAGATATCTCAGTTCCAACTCCTGCCCCTCCCCCAATCCAACAACCCATTGCGACTTCTGGCGAATCCCCATCACGATGCGACTCATGCCACGGCCCGATGGAATGATATCCGGAATGTTCAACCGAGTGTAGAGACAAATTGTAAGAGAATACCGCCAAGCAACGGGTCACGAATGATGCCCTCCAACAATGGGAACGTCGTTCAAAGCGTCCAACCGCCGGTCATCACCACCACACAACTATAGGCCCAGAAGGATGGGTCCCGTCGTCCCGGTCCCCCATTCCTGCCTCTCTCGACTTGTTTTTTCTTTCCTGCTACGCTTTTTCGTCGTGACGTCTTTTCTTTGGTTAATGCATGTGCGTGGAAATGAATTCCTTAGCCCTGGACGTCGCACTGTTTGTACTCATCCATTCACCACTTTTGATGATCGCTCAACGATAGGTGGAACAGATGAGAATAGTTTCCAACGCCATACTGCCAGGGATGTTGGGACTGAGGTTCTTTGCTGTCTGCGCGGCTGGAACGGGAGAGGATGTCGATCCGACCGTTGTTGAAACGTGGGAACTCCACATGCCGGGCCCAGCCGCCGGCGCCCTCTGGATTTGGGAAATCCACATCTTCGCAGCCAACAATTAACCCGAACCCACCAACCATGGCGCGAAGGCATTCTATCCTTCTCTATCTTTTGGTACTGCTCTTGACGGGGACCCCTTCGTTAGCACAACAGGGCCAGACCCTGGAGACATTTGTTGATCGGAACGTCGTTCACGTCGACGAGACATTTCGTCTGACGATTAAGTTGTCAGGTCCTAATCCCGGTGTTTCCCTTGATTTGAGTGTATTGGAAAAAGATTTTGCTATAGTGGGCACTTCCCAAAATTTACAGTCCACCATCATC
>DOFS01000185.1 GCA_003523945.1 Nitrospiraceae bacterium
CCAATCAAGAGTTCCGTCATCATGATCGGCCGGGAACCTAACTGTCTTAGAGATAGAGAGCATTTTGCACGAGGAACATGTGTTCATGATTCACAGGCTGGAAGGTGGAGAGCCCTCTGATCCGCGAGGAGAACTATTGAGAATGAAATTGAGTTCTCCGCCGATCAATAAAGTCAATCCGCTGACGTACAGCCACATCATCAGAATAATCACCCCGGTAATCGATCCATAAACCGCGTTATAGTTGATGAAATTCTCCACGTACACTTTTAGCCCCAGAGAGAGAATAATCCAAAGAAAGACGGCCAACGCCGATCCAGGGTTCACCCACTGCCATTTGTGATCAATATTAGGCGCCCAATAATAGATCAGGTTAATCGCGACCAACAGGAGAAGCACAATGATAGGCCATTCCGACAGGGGCCATCCAAAGGTCACCCACCAATTCATTCCGGTTACATCCGCGACCCAGTAGCTCACCTGTTCTCCCGCAAGAATCAAGATCAACGATGTGATTACAAAGACCGCCGCCCCTATCGTCAGCAACACGGCCGTCACGCCGGCTTTCCAAAGCGGCCGTGTTTCCTTTACCCCATAGACGGCATTTAACGTATTGATAATGGCCATCATGCCCCAGGAAGCCGCCCAGAGGGCACCGAGGAGACTCAAAGAAAACACTCCGCCTCCACTGCCCTGAATCACCTGTTCCACATAACGTTCAACCAGAATCAAAGACTCTGCAGGAAGGACTTTCTGAGCATATGGCATAACCGTAGGCAACACCACCTGACTGGGCAACATGCCAATAATGGCGGTCACACCTAAGAGTGCGGGAAATAACGCCAATAAAAAATAAAATCCGAGCTGCGCAGCCCGTCCAAATACATCATCCTCATATGAGGCGGCCCACACTTCCTTGGTTAAGTCCCACCAGGCCCGTTTATGAGCCCTCATCCCTGGCTCAGCAATTTTCCATAAAAACTTTTGATCGCCCTTCATCGGTGATCCTTATTCCTGGATAGATTCTTTGTATGGAAGGCTCCTGGAAAAACTCACCACCTCTTCATTTCGGCTTATGAAGACCCTCCGGAGAAAGGCCACCTAGATTCAGTGCTGAAAAAATGGCATTCACATTAAGGTGTGCTTCCAGATGGTCAGCCCAGCGATCCATTGCATGCAACAATCGCTGTGAAACAGCCTTGGAAATCGCTGTATCAAGTGGCGCGAGACCTTTTCGAACGCGTACCCGATTCAACCATTGCCGTCGAAAATCTGGTTGATCAAAAACCCCATGAATGTAGGTTCCCCAGACACGTCCGTCCAGACTCATCGCCCCATCCAATCGGACGTCTTCATTTTCCAATGAAGGTTTCTTCTGGTTGGGAAGAATCCCAAAGCACGATGGAATGTCCTGCGAACTCTTCGTCACCCCCATATGAATTTCGTATCCTTCAACCAGACAATCATGCCCCCAGGACCCCAGTAAGGCGCGGGCACAAACTTGCACCGTTTTTTTGTGAGCAAGTAATTCCGTCGAGACTTCCAGCAATCCGAACCCTTTTGACGAACCACCTGTTTCTACATGCGATGGATCATTTATCTCGTTCCCGAGCATCTGGAATCCCCCACATATCCCCATCAGCTCGCCTCCACGCTGCACATGCGTCATCAATGCTTCATGGAATCCGGCTTTCCGGAGATAGCCCAAATCATTTATTGTGGTCTTACTCCCGGGCAGGACGATGGCATCCGCTCCATAAATTTCTTGGGGTGAAGCCACATAGCGAAGCGCCACATCCGGTTCCGCCGCGAGTTGATTGAAATCCGTAAAGTTACTCATGTGAGGTAACAACACGACTGCCACATTCACCGTCTGCCTTTTAAATGGCGTCATTCGAAATCGCTCAACAGCCACACTGTCTTCCTGATCTAAATCCAAATCCCGCAAATACGGCAACACGCCAAAAACTGGCACACCGGTACGTGTTTCTATGATAGTGACACCATCCTCAAACAACGTCAGATCACCTCGAAATTTATTAATGACGACCCCGATCACCCGCCGTCGTTCTTCCGGCTCCAAGAGATCCATGGTCCCGATGACTTGAGCAAACACACCGCCCCGATCAATATCCGCTACCAACACCACAGACGCATCAGCCATCTCGACCATCGGCCAATTTACAATGTCCCGATTCCGCAAATTCATTTCTGCGGCACTCCCCGCCCCTTCAATCACCATCACCTCATACTGCTTGGACAGCCGTTCATAACTCGCCTTCACAAATTCAAACAGGTCCGATTTCCGCTCGAAATAATCCCGGGCATTCTGACTTCGCCACACCCTCCCTTGAACAATCACTTGAGATTGAGCGTCAGCTTCAGGCTTCAGCAAAATCGGATTCATATCCACATGTGGTGCCAAGCCACAGGCTTGTGCCTGAAGCACCTGTGCCCGTCCCATCTCGCCTCCATCCGCCGTGACAAAGGAATTCAACGACATGTTCTGTGCTTTAAACGGCGCCACCCGCACTCCGGCCCGATGCAACAATCGACATAGGCCGGCCGTGACGAGACTTTTTCCGACATCCGAGCCCGTTCCCAATATAGCTAAAGCTCGATTCATACCTGTCTTTCACCCCGCAATGATTCGTCATCGCTTTTCCCTAACCACAAAGCAGTTTCTCCATGATCACTCCGGGAAAAGGGATTTTTTCTCCAGAGCTGCAGAGCAAGCCCGGCGGCAACCGTATTGACTGAACCGGTAATTTTCGACAACACTGTCCAGGTAATCGAATATCTCAATTTCACCTATCCCTTCCCGCAGCCATTATTCTTCGTGCGAACATTGCAAATTTTCCTGATACCTACCTACTTTCAGGGATGGAAGTCCTATGGTACAGTGCCTTCTTTCCTAAACGCGAATCACAACAATGGCGGTCACAATGAACACACACCCACGATCTTTTCGTATCCTTCTCGCTTATGTCGCAACAGTCCTTTGCTTAAGCCTGGTCTTTCTGGCAATGGCTCAGGCAGAGGTTGCATCCAAACCTCGTGCGAGCACCGCCCATGACAGTCCTTCCGGCGCATTGCACAGGGTGCTTGAGACGGGAACGTTACGGGTGGGCATCGCATTGTTTACCCCTTGGACATTCAAGAATAAGGATGGCGAATTGGCCGGATTTGAAATAGACATAGCCAGGCAATTGGCCAAGGACCTCGGCGTAAAACCCGAGTTTCATTCCTTTAAATGGGAGAATATTATACCGGCCCTTCTGAAAGGGGAAATCGATATTATCGCTGCAGGGATGGTCATTACCCCTCAACGAGCCCTAAAAGTCAATTTCAGCCAACCCTATGACTCATCCGGGATCGGATTAGTCACGAATATTCCATTAACAAAAGCCTTTGATGGCCCGGAAGACCTCAATCAATCGGAAGTGATCATTTCCGCGGTAACCGGATCAATTGGCGAAGACCTTGCCCATCGTGTGTTCCCGGCTGCCACAATCAAAACCTTTTCCTCCAGTCAGGAGGCCATACAGGCAGTCACGGGTGGAAAGGTCCATGGATACATCGAGCACGAACCCATTACCACGTTTATTGCCCTGGATCATCCTGATACCGTAGACGAACCCTTATCAAAACCCCTGCTCGAGACAAAAGAAGGCTTTGCTGTTCGCAAAGGAGATCCCGACTTCATACACTTCCTTAACGCATGGATTATCAGCCATAACGCCGATACCTGGCTGGAATCCGTTCACAAATACTGGTTCGAGGGAATCGAGTGGAGGAAGGATGTGGCCACGAACCCATGACGAGCGCAGAACGGTTTCTTGTTGATGGGCAGCCCTCTTTCTCTATAGGGTTGATGGGGATTCTCATCCTTCTTCCGGGACTCCTCGCAGCCGCTGCTCTTGAAAAATCCGGCACTCATCTGTCTCTTCCTGATGAAGACTCCTACCGATCTCCTCTCTCGGAAAATCTCCTCGAGTCGAACAATTGGAGAATTCCCCAGGAAAAAAAACGGGACTGGCGATTACCACCCCCTCCTCCTCCATTAGGCTGGCGAACGCCACAACCTGCGGAATCGGAATCATCCTCCTCCCAACGAACTATTGAACTGTTCCCTCGGTTCAAGTCGGGTAAACCATCCGACTATGACATGATTGAGCATGAGGAAAAGCCGTTGATTAAGATGTTCGAATTCGGGTCGAAATAACTTCTGCGCCGCTGTTCCCTCTTACCATTCGGGTATTGCCCTCGCCCGGGCGGAAAGCGCACAATTGGCTTATGAGCCGTCGAACACCAAACCATATCCAGCAAGGTTACACCTCGGCCTCACCCCTTCCCACGCAGGTCGTCTCCAGCGAAGAATTTCTTCCGCCCCCACAGTCCATCAAACAAAGCCAGGTCGAGTGGCTGATTCACCAAAGCAGCAAACGGCTGAGCAGCCGCCTCGGCATGAACCGGCGGGATTTCCTCAAAACCACCGGTGGAATGGCACTGGCTTTTTTGGCCATGAATCAGGTGTTTGGAA
>DOFS01000493.1 GCA_003523945.1 Nitrospiraceae bacterium
TTCTTTCAAAGAGAAAAATGCACAAGGCAGCCAATTAAAAGCGAACGCTATCTCTTACTACTGTTGTATTACGTTCTGAGAAGTGGATTGAGAGGGGGAGTGGTGGCGTAAAGCAGGAAAGGGTGAAAAGCTACCAAGAACGAGGTTGAGAAAACATTGGCCTTCTAAGCTCCAGCCTCCGTGAGAACCCCTTGAAAACATGAATTTTTTCAAGGAGTTTCTT
The DNA here is from genome assembly GCA_003523945.1 of Nitrospiraceae bacterium. Lineage (GTDB taxonomy): Bacteria > Nitrospirota > Nitrospiria > Nitrospirales > UBA8639 > Nitrospira_E. Next base: position 224 of record DOFS01000493.1, read on the forward strand.
CTTGCCTGTTTGGGTGACGGAGGGTGAAATAGGGGTGGTTTGGGGTGCTCGCGGGCACAACCACGGGCACAACACGGGCACACCGACCGCACGTTAAGACTCTGGTTTCTGGACATGCCCTTTACCGTTGGGCTGTGTGGGCGTCTCTTACCGGATCGATATGCTGACAAGCGGGATTCACTTCGATTAAGACCTCCACCATGAGGCGAAAACGGCATCGTGAATGCCGGGGGCTAGGCTTTCCCGTGCCCCAGCGACATTGAGGATACAGGCGGTGGGTGGTTGCGTCTTGTACTGATCATAGTCGTTTAATTTATCGTCTCCTGACAACCAACAGACAATCTCCTGGACGGTGCGATGTCGCGTCGTATGTGAGAGGTCAACAACGTGATAGGGCTCCTCTACCATGGGCATATGAAAGCGTCTGTAACGAGCCACCAGACACCGACCCATAGGAAAAGATCACGGTGGCATCAGAATCAATCACATTGGCTTGGGTTCTGGCCAAGTATTCTGCCGTTTCCATTTCCAGTAGATGATAGTCCAGCGGTATGGTACCGTCTTCGGCTTTGCGTCCCTTGGGACACCAGCTACAAGGGAGATGTGACAATAAATGGCGGCATCAAGCCCACCTCGGTCGGCGCCAGTTTGTCCTCCTGAGATGATTTTCGTGATCATGGGAGGAAGGAATTCAATAAGGAACGCTCATGGAACAGAAAAAGCTGTACGAACCTACCCTACAAAAAATTATCGAAAAAGGAAATGGGGTGAGATGACAGAAGAAGCGTCAATATTGGATGGAGCAGTATAGGCCACTTGGCTACGGCTTTAGGATGTTCAGAAATGGGTGACGTAATACGTATAAGGGGCATCTCGACAGTTCTTTCATGGATTGGCATAGTCAGATCATGTCGAAGAAAACTTCTAAATCGGTTATACCTGTCGAGCGTATCGCGAGTGCCATTTACCTGATTCGTGGTGGAAAGGTGATGCTCGATAGCGCCTTGGCGGCACTATATGGGGTGGAAACCAGAGCGCTAAATCAGGCTGTCACTCGCAATAAAGAGCGCTTTCCTCCAGAATTTGCCTTTTAAATGTTTCAAGAGGAGTTCGATTCTTTGATATCACAAATTGTGACATCAAACAGCGGCCGTGGTGGGAGACGCAAGTTGCCATGGGTCTTCACGGAACATGGGGTCGCCATGTTGTCGAGTGTCTTGCGTGGCAAACGTGCTGAACAAGTGAACATCAGCATTATCAAAACCTTTATCCGCATTCGGGAACTGTTGGCGACGCATAAAGACTTGGCTCGAAAAGTGGAGAAACATGATAAAGAAATTGCTGCGTTGTTTGGCTATCTACGAGAGCTATTAGAACCTCCTAAATCTTCAAAACGACGGATTGGTTATCAGTAGTAGGAGCATGACTAGCTCCTTTTCTCGGTCTTGACGAATACCCATATTTTGATTTCTGTTGGATTATGAGTTTAATGAGTTGATAGAGAGTAAATAGGAAGGAGAACATCGTGTATGAGTGAGGCAAAAGAACTATGTGATATTGGAAAGTGTTTCGTCCTATTGCAATTTTCTTCGGTTCCAAGTAAAACGTTCAGGCGCATGATTGGCGAGTAAGACCTTTAACGGAAAGGATTCAAGGATGGGTAAGGCTTTAACGAAATCGCAGTTGATTGGAGCACTAGCGGACAAGAATGAATTAACGAAAAAAGCTGTGGAGGAAATTCTCGAGGAGTTGACAGGGTTGGCGTACAAAGGTGCTAAAAACGGTTTTACGTTCCCAGGCATTGGGAAGTTAGCTATGCAAAATCGAAAAGCCCGAATGGGCCGTAATCCCCAAACCGGAGAAGCTATTAAAATCCCAGCCAAGAAGGTTCTCAAGTTTCGGGTGGCCAAAGCTGCAAAGGATGCCATCTTAGGGAAGAGGTAAAATTAGATCAGCTTTTAAACATCGTAAGTTTTTTATATTCCCGATCTTTCTACTTTGAGTTCACAATCCACGCGTGGATTCTCCCTATCGACATGTTTGTATAAATGAATTTCCGTGACTCGATTGTCATTGATACCTAGTGCCTCGCAGATTCCATCCTGAACAATCTTCAACCCTCCGTCTAGATCTCGTTTGAGAAACGTGCGGAAATAAAAGTGAAGTGTGAGCACAATAGGGTGGAGTTTGGGATATTGGGGAACAATTGGAGTCTTTCGAGAATGCAGCATGATGTGTGTGCTGATTGTCGCTTTATAGTTGCGACTCGTCTTGGATAGGATGCGTCGGCCACGAACGGTTGGATATTGGTGATTGATCGACGGCGGAAGTGGAATGGAGATGGAGAGAGTCATGACGTGTCCTCATCTCTAATAGCAGGCGAGTCAATCTGAGGTTGACCGCGTTCGTTCGTGAATGGCTGTTTCGTGTTTCTGTCCAGTTGATTATTTCTCGCAAGGCCATTGCAATTTCGCATAGGCGGCGTTGACGGTTATTCCTGAATCCTATCGGTCGGAGGGTACCAAAGAAGGCTATGACATCCGGATCGGCATAAGGACATGTGTCCAGTGAGGATTGTCTGGTGTGGTGTCTTTATCACGCATGGAGCTGCAGGCGAAGCCATTGACCAATTGATGTGTTCCGCTTCGATGGTTCCTAACCCTTCTAACAACAATTTTCCGTTAAATCCGAGTATCATAGAGTCCGTCTGAACCGTCGCCTCGACGGGTTCATGCGCTTCACCAATATGGGCATTCACGGTGGAGAGCAGGATTTCTGATTGATTGACTTGAATCGTAATGGGATGTGACAAGGGGTCACTGATTGTCTCCATGCGTCGTAGAGCGCTTATCAAGGAGGATCGTGAGCACGTGAGCGTTGGACGTCCATCGGGAGGAATGATTTTCGTGTAGTCAGGAAACGCACCGGAGAGATTTTGTGTTCGTACTTCGCCGTTTGGAAACCTGAATATCCAAGTGGGATTTGTGAGCGTGAGGGAGACGATTGTCTCTTCAGTGATCTGATGGGCGATTTCGACTAACAGACGGGCCGTCCGTTTGGGAATCAGTGCAGTCAGAGATTGGTTGGGTTTCGTGACCCACCATCCGGTTTCATGTGTCATACGGGTGAGACGCTGACCATCTGTGTCAACGGTAATGAGGGTAGGTGTGGCCGTTGGAAGTATTTGGACTTGAACGGCTTGTAAGCGGTAACGCCCGTTCTCTTTTGCGACAGAGGAAAGCACAGGATGGAACATTGACGAGAGCACATGGCTGGGAAGCGTGAGCTGTGGAGAGCTCCCACCAGGGAGTGGCGGTGCCAATAGCGTCCAATCTGATGAGATGGTTGGAAGGCTTAATCGGCTGGACGCGGCTTCGAGATGGATGATGTCTTTCTTCGACGTTATTGACAGCGTGAGTGTTTTTTGGCAAAGCGTTTAGAGGAAATCGAAGATAACATCAAACGGCAGAATGATGCGACCTGTTTTGACAATCGTGGCTGGAATGGAGTGAGCATGATGTACATCATGCATGGTTGCGTGAAGTGCCAGGCGGTCTTGGTGGGTAGACATCCCTATGGCATAGTGGAGAGTGTGATGATCGGCGCTTCGCTTATACAGAACGTGTGAAAAGAGTTGGAGCGATTTAAGGAGACTCGCGCGAGTGCAGGTGAATTTCATGTGCTTTCTCCCATGGGAAAAAGGTCGTGAGGCGGATGTTGTGAGACTGACTTGGGACTTTCTTGTCCAGGAGAGTACTCTTCTTAGGCGTCTGTGGACTCAGGTGGGAATAGCGCCTTCAACGTGACGAGAAACTTTGAGATGAGGGGTAGGGGACCAGAGCAGCTAAATGACCGGGCATCACCGCGGCCAGCCTCGATGACGTCAAGTTCAAAACTATCTGCTAAGTTCTTGATGAATGTTTCTTCAAGGTTTTGCCCGAGAGGTGTGTTTTTGGAATCGTCGATGCTGTGGAGTGGAATAGATACGTGGATGCGAGGAAATCCTGATTGGGAGAAAGGACCTTTTCGTGACGTTAATGGTTGAATGAGGTCCGGAGAGACATGAGATGGCGGCTCTGCTTCTTGTGACATGCGAGCTGCTGAAGGAAAATCGTGAACCAATCCCAGGATGTGACGATTGAGAGGAAGAAAACGAATGATGACGGTCGTCACTTGAGCGTTGACTTCGAAGGAATACGTACCGAGGATTGGCTGTTGATTTTGAACGGCGTCGTGCAGCGCGGCGCTAACCTGTTCTCCTAATGGCCCAGGGAGGACAGTTTGTATAGGCGAGCCCAAAAATTTCCAGGCCCCTTTGAAATGCGGGACAGTTGGATCGGGATAGCAGTAATCCACGTACACGCCAGGGTTATTCCACAAGAAGATTTTTGTGGGGACGGACGTGCCCCATTGTGTTTCGTTGAAAATCTCATGCCAAGAACACGCAAAATGGCGAGGAGAAGCTGTGGCTTCTTGATCATTAGGCATAGCTTGTTCCGTTATTTCTATTGTTTTTACTTGGCGACCTCTTGGATATCAATTCCCCATTCGGATGGTCCGGAATAACTAGACGATAAGCTTTGATAGGTCTTCTGGTAGTACTGATGGCTATTTTGTCGACTCTATTGAAAATAGAAAATGGCAGATTTGTTGGTGTGCCGCGCGA
>DOFS01000281.1 GCA_003523945.1 Nitrospiraceae bacterium
CCAGGCAGGCAATGCCTCACGGTGGGCACCTAGCGGTCAAAGTGGAAAACGTGCAGAGCAACGATCCTTCAACCCTGCCTTCACCGTCACTCACCCCTGGAAGCTATGTAAAAGTTTCTTTTGAAGATGAAGGGAATGGAATTGAGGACGGTCAACTGTCCAATATTTTTGATCCGTATTACACCACCAAACCCGGCGCATCCGGCTTGGGATTAGCCGCCGCCCATAGCATTATCCAACAGCATCATGGACACATCAACGTCACATCCACCGTTGGAATCGGCACGATCTTTACCGTGTACTTACCATCTACACATGTCCCGTCAGAAGGTGGGACACAGAAGATTCCAGCCATATCTCGAGCAGGTCGGGGACGGATTCTGGTTATGGATGACGAACACAGCATTCGCCGAATGGTGGAAGATGCGCTGACGCAATTCGGTTACGACGTGGCCGGTGTGCCGGATGGACAAGCTGCCATCGATCTGGTTTCCCAGTCCTTGGCGGATGGGAACAAATTCGACGTCGTCATCCTTGACCTCACGGTTCCCGGTGGCATGGGAGGGAAACAAGCCATTCAGCATCTCAAAAATTTAGACCCTCACATGAAGGCTATTATCACCAGCGGATATTCGGACGATCCTATTATGTGCGATTTTCAACAACATGGATTTCAAGGTATCCTGGTCAAGCCTTATAAAATTTTCGACCTCGCTAAAATTCTCGAATCGATGTGTCCTCCTCCCAAACGTGAAGCACCCCACCGAGATCTTTGAGACCCTCGTGCTACCGGTCGAGTCATCTGATCCGGGAGATAACCCGACATACGCACTAGACCATCCATTCAGGTTAACAGTCACGGAGTAAAAACAAAGGGCTTTCTCTCAAGTCTTGCATTTGAATTTCTGTAGTTTCACCCCCAGACGATGGATTCTCCATCGCTCGCTACTGGAATATCACATTGTTGTCCTCTGAGGAAAAAAAAGAAGGTTGCCCAGAAGACAACCTGGAGTCCTCAAAATTTTCTCCTAAGGCCACCTTAAGAGCAGTTCAGACTCGGACACCTTGACGAAAAAACGGCACATGCCATGAAACCAGATGGCTTACCCAATAGGCCAGGGCCTGCCAGAACACCCGCAAAAATATACGACGCAAGCTTGACCAATAATACAAGGCTACATGGAGAGTTCGAAAGACGACCTGGAGGTGAGTCGAAAATGATCCTGACAAAGATCATCCCAACTGGTCATCAGGGAAAGCCATCTCATGAAATGGGGGCTAGCCTTCGCTGTCAAGACTGGCTGGAACCGGCCAATCAATTCCGACCAAAAGTTGCAAAAGAGGATGACCCGATCGATGAGTTCCTTTAAATGGCCCCGGATACACAGACAGGGTCGCGACGGATCAAGGTTTGTTGCTGAACCATGGGGAGTTTCGACAGCATCCGATTACTAAGCGATAAATTCTCCTTGGCCTTTTCATAATAGGTCGGTTGTGTTTCAATAGCTTTTTCAAAACAACGCGAAGCTCGCGCAAACTTCCCAGCTTCAAGAAAGGCCACACCCAAATTATTATAGGCCTTGGCCGGATCCATGCCTCGGGCATAGGCTTCGTAGGCCAGATCGAAATGCCCAAGTTTGGTCAGGGCTAATCCTAGATTATTCGAAATTTTGTCGTTGGATCCTCCAACCCGAATCGCCTGCTGAAAGGTTCTGACCGCCTCTTCATATTGGGCATCTAAATAATAGGCCATACCTAGATTGTTCAGGATCGAAGGATCATCCGTCTGTTTTTGTAACGCGACTTCATACAAGTGAATCGCCTCCTTATGATCATGACGCCGATCGGCCACAATCCCAAGGTAGTTTTCGGACGTCCACATTTCAGCATCATACAACAAAGCCGTCCGGAACTCCTGTTCTGCTTCCGTGTCTTTCTCCATCTTCAGCAAAGCTCGACCCATTCCCTCGTAGGCCGGAGCAAAATTCAGATCATAATCCAGGATTTGGTGAAATTGGTTATAGGCATCCTGAGGGGATCCTTTTTCCAAATAGATCACAGCCAGCTTGTAACGGGCAGGAATCTTTTCCGGAGCGGCCTCCAGCACTTTTTCATATTGGAGTTTTGCTGTCTGGAAATCACCCTGCTGTAAATGGGCATCTCCCAGCTTTTCATACTCTTCGTCATTCATGACTTGCGTGAGATCCACAGGCGCTTGAACTTCAGGATTGACCCCAGCCTTTTGTCGTTCCATAATTTGTTGGTAATGTTCATCCTGGAGAGTAAACATGGACTGTTCTTTTTTTGCACATCCAGGGCCACCCAGAACAAATAAAACAAACATAGTTACGAGGAGGCTCGCCTTCATCATTGTGTACCTCATCTGATAGGTTTCATTCGATGCCTTCAAGGCAATCGGCCAAACGGTTATATTGACTGTTGAAATTTCCTGTTGTGGAACCTGGTGGAATGGATATCCCATGTTTCGCCTTCCTCTACTTTCTTCAAATGATTATCGAGCCCATCATTGCGTGGCCCTCTCCAGTCCCTCTCTCCCTATCACCCTCCCATGGCGGGCAATAAATTTCGCATGAGGCTAATCGCACCCGGACCAATAATCACCACCATTAATGCCGGGAAAATAAACAGGATAAGAGGAATCATCAGTTTCACCGGAAGCTGAGCCCCCCGTTCTTCGGCTTTCAGCCGTCGTTTTAACCGCATGGAATCCGAATGCACTCGAAGCGCCTGCCCGATGCTCGTCCCAAATCGGTCCGTTTGTATTAATAAGGCGACTAAACTCCGAATATCGTCGAGGTCCGTCCGATTAACTAAATTACGAAGCCCTTGTTCACGGCTGAGGCCGGCACGCAACTCCAAGTTTAAAAGGATAAATTCATCACCAAGATCGGGATGACCCTGCTTCACTTCATGCCCTACCCGGGCAATGGCCTGATCCAGCCCCAACCCGGCTTCTACGCAGACCACCATCAAATCCAGCGCATCAGGAAATCCATTCACCAAACGCTCTTTTCGTTTCGTGATAGTACTACTCAACCACAATTGAGGACCGTAAAACCCCACCACCATAACCACAATCAATGCAATGGGAAAATACATGGGATCTTTTCCCTGCATCACCTCGGAACCGAATACCAGAAAAGCTACTCCGAACAAGATGGCCAGAAAAATCCGGGTTCCCAGAAACACGACAATTGCTCGCGGGTTTCGATATCCTGCCGTCGCCAAAGAGGCACGTAAGCGCGTGGTAACGGCTTGATCCTTGGGCTTATTCACCTGCCCTAATTTCTCAAGGAGCTTCATCCCCTGATCTTTCAGGCTAGGTTGGTTGTCATTTTTTTTAGAGGTATTCTGCGAAAGAGACTGTCCCTTTGCCCGAACGCTCCAGTCACTGATTTTTTGCTGGGATTGCGTATAACTCCACACACCCCACCCGATCACGAGAACCCCAAAAAACACCAAAAGGCTGATCAATAATAATGGATCCATCATGCCATCCCTTTAGACTTTAATGTCGCACATATTTTTCATCACGTAGGCTCCCACGAGCATTAACAGACCTGAGCCCAGAGCCATCATTCGGCCGATGTCATCCTCAATCAAGATCCGTATGTAGGGTTCATTGAGAAGCCACAAGACACCACACATCACAATCGGCATGAGAAACAAAATAATTCCTGACATCCGGCCTTCGGCCGAAAGGGCTTTGACCCGTCCAAGTAACTCGAACCGTTGCCGAATGAGTCGAGAAATGGCTTCAATGATTTCTGCTAAATTTCCACCTGTTTCCCGTTGGACGACCAGAGCCGTAACAAAAAACTTTAAATCCGTACTGATCACCCGGTCGTTTAAATTGTTCATCGCTTGCGGAACATCGATCCCAAAGGATATTTCCTCCACGGTCCGACTAAATTCCGGACCAATCGGATCGGGGAATTCATCGCCGATCATCTTCATACCCACGGAAAACGCATGCCCGGCCCGAAGGGCTCGAGCCATTAAATCCAACGCTTCGGGCAATTGCCGTTCAAATTCTTTAAAACGACGCTTCCGCTTCCGTTTCATGTAAAGCAAGGGAAGAACCAGCCCCAAGAGGCTGAGACCGATGGCAGGAATCAGCCCGTAGTCCTTGAAGGTGGCGATCATCAATCCTGCGCTCCCGAGCACTCCCGATAATAGAAAGAACACGCCAATCGGCATTTGACTATTGGCCTGTTGGAGCATCTTTTCCACCCCCCCCAAGGTCGTCATCGAAGCCAACAAATTCTGAATCCAGGGAACATCGCTCATTTTCCGGTTCCGGAGAATAACCGCCGCTTCCTGAGATTTTTGAAGATCCGTTGGTTTTCCCGATCCGCCACGCAATCGCCGTT
>DOFS01000335.1:0-1202 GCA_003523945.1 Nitrospiraceae bacterium
CCTGGCGAAAGGCTTTGCCCTCCAGGTACCCGGCTTCATCAAAGTTCAGACGTTCTTGGGTTTTCACAAAGTCACAACCCAGACTCAGCGTCACTTCCTGGCCTTCCTCTAATAATTTTCGGAGATTGACTAGATCACCCACTTTCGCTGCATCTTTAATCTTTTTAAACGACGCCATCACCTGCTTTGTCGTTTTTACTAGTCCCCCGGCTTGTTCTTCAATGTCAGCCAGGGCCTGCTCCAAATTGACATTTTTCGAAGTGGCCTTAGAGGGAAGGGAGCTATCCGGTAACTCCAGCACACCCATTGCCGAGTTCGAACTACAAGCATCTACCGTGTTGTTATTTCCTTCGGCACTCATGTTTGGTTATCGAGTCCTCTGGTTTGTAGAAAATCCAGGCAATCGGCTTCAGGAACCGTTTGCCCGGCGCATATCTGGACCATTCGGCACATACCCAATAATTCTTTATAATTCCCATTTTTTTCATGATAATGGCTCAGGAACACACATCTTCTTTTTTTCATGGTCACCACTTTTTGTGCGACCTGTAGTTGACCTGCAGGAAGAGAGACTCTTATGGTTGGCCTATTCCTTCAAACAGGACGTAATGAGGAACATAGCGCCATTTGCTGTCATCACCGGAGCTTCACGAGGGATTGGAGCGGAATATGCGAAAGCTTTGGCCGCTCAGGGCTATGACCTACTTTTGGTCGCCCGCGACCAAAACCGTCTGACTCAATTATCCAAGGTCATTCAGCAAACCTCTTCTGTTCAAATCTGGACAGAATCACTGGATTTGGCCACGCCTCAGGCAGCAGGCACCCTCTACCGGTTGGCTCAATCGTATCGGCCTCATGTGTCGTTGCTCGTCAATAATGCCGGCTTTGGCTTCTATGGCTCGTTTACGGACATGCCACTCTCAACCGTCCAGGACATGTTACAGGTCCATATTCATGTGACCACAGAAAGCACCAGACTGTTCCTGCCTGATATGATGAATCGACGCCAAGGTGCGATTATCAATGTAGCCTCTGTAGCCGGATTTTTCCCAATTCCCTATATGGCTGAATACGCCGCGACCAAATCCTTTATCATCTCTTTCTCTGAAGCCGTGGCGATGGAGGCCCGGGAAAGTGAGGTGACCATCCAGGTGTGCTGTCCCGGCTATACTGAAACGGATTTTCATAAGACGGCAGGGCAC
>DOFS01000335.1:1388-2840 GCA_003523945.1 Nitrospiraceae bacterium
GGTCCCACCAAACCCTCGTAACTATTGGGTGGCAGGGATTGGCAACTCAATGGATGGCTCGATTCATCCCCCCAAAATGGCTCACACGGCTCACCATCCGATTTGTTCGACCAAATCCCCCCTCTCATTGACCACACGATCTTGCACATTAAAGGAGCACAAGATGTCCCATTCCTATTTTCGGTCATTGATTGTCCCTCTCAGCCTCTGTTGTGTCTGCTTCCTAGTCTCGGGTTGCTCAGGCCCTCGCCCGGTTCTCTATCCCAACGACCATCTCAAGCGGGTTGGCCCCGAACAAGCCGAACTGGATATTGAGGAATGCCAACAACTTGCAGAGGATTATGTCCCGGAACACGAGGCGGCTTCGGTGGCCGGGAACACGGCCGTTGGAGCTGGAGCAGGCGGTGCCGTTGGTGCGGTTAGTGGCGCCATTCGAGGAGGAGCGGGTATTGGCGCAGCCATAGGAGCTGCGACCGGTGCAACGGTGGGCTTTATCCGTGGCTTATTCCAGGCCTCCCAGCCAACACCAGCCCAACAGGCGTTCGTCAATCGATGTCTGGCAGAACGCGGGTACGATTCGATTGGTTGGGATTAGACGTGGGAAGAACATGTTGGAAGTAGAGTGGGATGACACTTCGAGACACTGTTTGTGACAGGCATCATCTCAAGTTAACACATTCAGGATGAGGAACTTTCGGCACGACGGAGTGCCCGCATTAGCACTGGATCTTGATACGCCACTTCGCTTAAGGCGTCCAACAGATGAAGTTCTTTTTCTTTAGCTAGCGTTTTGGCTTTACCGAATTGCCGTGAGTTAAAGCGGGCTACGGATGGCTGGCCATTGATGATCTGACAGGCCAGGGCTCCCCCATCCTTGAGCGCAAGAGTTCCCCCGTGATCAAACAATGTTCGGGTCTCCTCCACACTAATCCCATGCAATTCCGCAAAATCATGGAGCCCACTCGTCTCAATCAATCGTCCGTCAGGCATGACGCATTTTCGTTTAAAATGGGGAGACCAATCTTTTCGGAAATCGATAAATTGAATATCTCCGCCACTCGAATTGCCGGAGTCGACTTTTGACAAATCAATCCCCAAATTTTTTTGCCGCAACCGATCCTGTAATTCCTGTGGAAGTCCTCGATAAAAAACCCGCTCCATGGCTTCCTCCAATGTTACACCATAACTTTGACGCATGCGTTCGGCCGCCGCATACTGCTCAAGATCCATGACCCACGTGTGCTTCGGTTCCTTGCCGGTAGGATCAACGCGACAAACAAAGGCCCCTTTTGTCACAAGTGTGCCTTCATGCGGATAGAGGTAGACCCCTCCGTCTTGGAGTACTTCTGTGACGGCTTCCAAAGGGATATCATAACTTTCAGACAGTACTTGGGCATGCATCACCAGGTCTTCAGGTTCCGTCATTCCGCAGACCATCACATTTCCCGGGGG
>DOFS01000599.1:0-191 GCA_003523945.1 Nitrospiraceae bacterium
CTGCTGCCGTATTTGGCCAAAGAACCACCTGGCCCTCGACTGCAGGAATGGCTGCGATCATTCACCGCGCCACACGAAGATCCGACCGTTCCCTTTCTCATGAGTCTCAATCAGCAACTCAAGTCTCAAATCGACTACGTCGTCCGCATGGAACCCGGCGTGCAAACCCCTGATGAGACGCTTGAACTTGG
>DOFS01000599.1:391-773 GCA_003523945.1 Nitrospiraceae bacterium
TTGCCAGTCGATTTGTCTCCGGCTATTTGATTCAGCTTGTCGCCGATGTGAAATCGTTGGATGGTCCATCTGGTGCCGATCATGACTTCACAGACCTTCACGCCTGGGTCGAGGCCTATCTGCCTGGAGCCGGGTGGGTGGGACTGGATGCCACCTCCGGCCTGTTGGCCGGAGAAGGGCATATTCCGCTTGCCTGCACGCCCCATCCGCTGACCGCCGCGCCCATTAGCGGGGTTATGGATATTTGCGAAACGACATTTTCCCATGAGATGTCGGTCACTCGTATTGTTGAAACGCCACGGGTCACCAAGCCCTACACCGAGGAACAATGGCAAGCCATCGATACATTTGGACAACGGTTGGATCAGGAAATGGCGGCCAA
>DOFS01000599.1:992-1869 GCA_003523945.1 Nitrospiraceae bacterium
AACGCCCGTTGGCGGCTAAACTCATCAAACGCTTGCGGGAGCGCTTCGCTCCGGGCGGACTTCTGCATTTTGGCCAAGGGAAATGGTATCCCGGCGAACCGTTACCACGCTGGGCATTCAGTCTCTATTGGCGAGAGGATGGTAAACCGATCTGGCAGGAAGACCAGTTCTTCGCCGAGGAAAATCAGGCCTCAAACATTTCAGCCGATGATGCCAATCACTTTATTCAGGGAATCGCCAATCGGGTTGAGGTGGGCACCAAAACCATTCAACCGGTCTATGAAGATCCCTGGCATTTCATCGGTCAGGAACGAAAGCTGCCGGAAAACCTCGAACCGGCCACCAATAATCTCGACGACCCAATGGCTCGTGCCCGACTTGCCAAAGTATATGAACGCGGTCTGGGTAAACCGGCAGGCTATGTTCTGCCATTGCAACGATGGAATGCCAAGGACGGACCTCGTCGCTGGGTCACCGCAGCATGGACCACACGCAGTCAGCACTTGTTTTTGGTCCCGGGTGACTCGCCAATCGGTTTTCGATTGCCCCTCCCGTCATTGCCGGTTATTGATCCCAAAGACTATCCCTATATCATTCCGACGGACCCATTCGACATCCGAGGGCCCCTACCCGATCCGATTCAGGAATTCTCCCTTCAGGAACGCCGGCTTCAGAAACTACAGGGAGAAGGGGGGCCACATGAACCGGCTCAAGTGATCATGGGACAAAAAAGCGGGGTCGGCGCAGGAGGTGTGGTCCGCGCATCTCTCACGGTGGAACCTCGTAACGGGCACCTCTGTGTGTTCATGCCGCCTCTGGAATCGGCTGAAGATTATCTTGATCTGGTCGCCGTCATTAAGGACACCGCTGCGGAATT
>DOFS01000599.1:1997-2600 GCA_003523945.1 Nitrospiraceae bacterium
CGATTCACTTGGAAGGCTACACACCCCCCTATGACCCTCGCATCAACGTTTTGAAAATCACTCCCGATCCTGGAGTGCTCGAGGTCAATATCCACCCCGCGAAAAATTGGGCGGACATGGTTGCGATTACCACGGCCATCTATGAAGAAGCGAGGCTCTGCCGATTAGGCACGGAAAAGTTCATGTTGGATGGACGACACACTGGAACCGGGGGAGGCAATCATGTGGTCATGGGAGGCAGCACCCCTGCCGACAGCCCCTTTCTGCGTCGGCCCGACCTCCTCCGAAGCCTGATCGCCTACTGGCAACGTCACCCTTCCCTCTCCTATGTTTTTTCCGGCCTCTTCATCGGCCCGACCAGTCAGGCTCCCCGCATCGATGAAGCCCGGCATGATTCCTTGTATGAACTGGAACTGGGATTTGCCCAGGTTCCTCCCCCCAACGTCGAAGCACCCCCACCTCCGTGGTTGGTCGATCGGATCTTTAGAAATTTACTCATTGATGTCACTGGGAATACGCATCGCACGGAAATTTGTATCGACAAACTCTATTCCCCTGATGGCCCGACCGGTCGACTCGGGTTGGTGGAATTCCGGGCCTTCG
>DOFS01000140.1 GCA_003523945.1 Nitrospiraceae bacterium
ACAACCGGGAAAAATTTCGGACGACAGGTCCATCTTCAAGGCCAAGATTTTGTCAAGACCTTTCGTCAAGGCAAAGGAAATTTCAGGCAGTTAGATCAATGGTTCGGGCAAGTGGCGGATTACCTTGAGTGGCTGCAGATTCAAGAATCTGTGGGCCTCAAGAAGTCTGAAGTTCTTCAAGACTTGTCACGCTGGGTCAAGGAATTAATGAAGGCTCGAGAAATGGAGGATGTCGTTCGAATTGCAGACATGCTTGAATATGAAGTGCTCCCTCGTTTGGCACCAAGCATTGGGACCACACGGTGACCGCAAACGCCTTTCCTATCCACCACACTTGGTGATGCAGGTCGACAGGGTGCCATGCAGGAGATTTCATGGATGACGGAAACCTACCTCTCAAGTTTTCTTCTTGATGGTCGATACATACGACAGAAGATGAAATTGGTTTACTCCACAAATCTCAAGGAGGCCAGTCGGCTCACCTGATTCACATTTACCCTCAAGGGACGGAACCTTTGAGGCCCAGCCATCAAGGAGGAATGTATGGCACTTATTGTTAACAATAACATCGCGTCAATCAACGCCCAAAGAAATTTGGGCGTGAACAGTGCTCAATTGGAAGGGTCGGTCGCCCGTCTATCGTCGGGTTTGCGCATTACGCGAGCGGCGGATGATGCCGCAGGATTAGGGATTTCCGAAACCTTACGAGCGCAAATTCGTAGTATTAACCAAGCGGTGAGAAATTCCAATGACGGCATTAGTTTGTTAGCGATTGCAGACGGCGGTGCTGAAGGTATCGGGAATCTCTTAGGCCGGCTTCGGGAGCTGGCTGAGCAGTCTGCCAGCGGAATTCTTGGCTCCAATGAGCGATCCTTCCTGGATCAGGAGTTTGTCGCCCTCCGTTCGGAAATCGATCGAATTTCCGCGGTGACCGAATTTAATGGAGTGAAGCTGTTGAGCGGAACCGATAATGACTCATTGAGTATCCAAATCGGTTTCCGAAGCTCAGCCAACGATACCCTCTCCATCGCCCTCAACGATCTGCACACGGGGGCGATAGGCCTGACCACGGTCAATGTGTCGACCTCAGGTAATGCCTTAAGCGCTCTTTCCAACATTGATAGTGCCATTAGCGCAGTGGCGACTGCTCGAGCCAATATCGGATCTTTACAAAACCGGATTGATGCTGCAGTTGGAAACCTGCAAGTGGCCGGTGAAAACATCACCGCTGCTGAATCTCGAATCCGAGATGCTGACATTGCCTTTGAAACGGCAAAATTTGTTCGGAATCAAATTTTGGTTCAGGCGGGAACCTCAATTTTGGCTCAAGCCAATACCTTACCGCAGCAGGCCCTGGCGTTACTGCAGTAATCCGTCGCAAGAAGAAACCGGGGTTAAGCCCCGGTTTCTTCTTTGAGGAAAGAGGGTGAACCGACTATGATTTCAACACTTTCTGACAGCGCCTCTTTCATAACTGTCTCAGTTGGGAACGAGATTCGCCTGCGAGATGGACAGAAGACAGTAGCGGGAAATGTTCAACGCTTATCAGAAAACCAAACACCAACCGACCCCACTGACTCTTCCTCGGTTTCCACCGCCAATAAACCAATCACGGCAGAGCAGGTGCACGCGACTGTGGCTCGCCTCCAAGAAACCTTGAAGCAAGTTGATCCCCGGATAGAAATATCGTTAGAGGAAGATATCAATCAGGTGGTGTTCCGCGTTGTGGATAAAGACTCGGGTGATCTTATCCGACAAATACCTTCAGAGAACATGATAGAACTCGAACGATTTATTACTGGCCAAATCGGACTCTTTGTGGAGGAAGATATTTAACCATAGGGCAATCGGTTTGTTGCTCATGGTTCTTCTTTTCAGACACACGAAAGACCGCCTTGTGTGGATGTTGGTTAGGTGGTTTCTCAGGGGATTTCAAATAAAGAGGAATAGAGGATGGCGATTAGTTTCGGTGGACTAGGTAATGGCGTTGATTTTGGACCGATTGTTGATGCACTGGTCCAAGCGAAACGGATTCCCATTGATGGCCTCACCAGTCGGAAACTCGATGCACAAAAAAAACAGACCGAATTGGGTTTGCTTGGGGCAAAATTACTGAGTTTTCAAGGCTTGGCCAGTAGTCTCCGCACGCAGGTAAGTTTTAATAAAAACCAAGTCAATGTGGCCTCTGCCAGTGCACAGACTCCTTTGTCTGCGAGTGTGTCTTCCTCTGCAGCCCCAGGTACCTATCAGATAACCGTGAATCAGCTTGCCTCGGCCCATCAAATTATTTCTAAGGCTTCAACAGCGGTTTCGTCAATTGATACCGATATTGTCAGTGGAGCATCGGGGACATTTCAATTTCAAAGGGGAAGTGGCCCGATTCAAACCATCAATTTAAATGCGGACAGTACCTTGGAGGATTTGCGTGCTGCGATAAACGATCTCGGTGCCGGAGTGAGTGGCTCCATTTTGAATACGGGCAGTGAGGGGGCTCCCCAATTTCGCCTTGTCCTGTCCTCGAACGAGACCGGAGCGGATCATGCCATCACGATTGTGAATGATGACACCACCTTGAATACCGTCACGACCGGAGTGGACATATTTCAGGCTGCTCAAGATTCTGAAGTGGTTCTGGGGACGACGGATGCCGGAGCTGGTACCACGGCGATTACCATCAACCGATCAACGAATTCCCTGACGGATGTGATTGCCGGTTTGACCCTCAATCTTCAGGCCATAGACAATGACAATCCTGTCACCATCTCAGTGACCCAGGATAATGGCGCGGTTAAAGAAGCCATTTCCGAATTTGTGGATGGGTACAATGAGATTGTCTCTTTTGTGAATGAACGAACGTTTTTTAATACAGAAACAAAAGAACGAGGAATTTTCGTTGGAGAAAGTTTGGCTCGAAATGTTCTTGATCGAATCCGGCAGTCCGTTTTTTCTCAAATAAGCGGGTTGACCACTTACACCGGAGCCTCCCAAATTGGATTTGAGACCCAAGCAACGGACGGGACAATCAAGCTGAATGAAGCGACGTTAGATTCGGCCTTAAGCACCAACTTTTCGGCCGTGCGTGATTTGTTTGTCAAAAATTCCACCACAGGAACCAATGGAATCGCGGAAGTCGTGGTCAATGGCATTGACGGATTAGATGACATCGCTACAGGATCTTTGACCATTCGGCAAAAGGCGTTGACCAAACAAGTGAATGATTTTTCCAATCAAATCTCCTTCAAAGAAGATGCCCTTGCCCGTTTCGAGGAACAACAACGATTGAAATTTGCCAATTTAGATGGATTGTTGGCCAGGTTGCAAGGACAATTGAATCAATTACAAACTGCTTTTCCATCGATTAGTGGCTAAAGAGAGGATGATCGTATGATGGTTGGTGCCCAGTCCTACGCAAATACGCAAATCCAAACTGCGTCTTCCGTTCAAGTTGTCGTATTCTTATATGATGGAGCAATTTCTTCTATGAAATTAGCGCAAGAGGGCATGGCCACGTTGAATTATCAGGATAAAGCCCGCTTTCTCGACCGGGCCCTTCGAGTGATTGGAGAATTATCGGCCTCTCTCAATATGGAAGAAGGCGGGGGAATCGCAAAAGATTTACGCCGTATGTATGAATACATTCAATTTGAGTTGACTCAAGCCAACCTGAAAAATGAACCCCGTCGGTTGGAAGGCCCTATCCGTTGTCTGTCGGTTATACGAGAAGCCTGGGTGGATTTGGCCGTTCAAGGTTCCAAGCCTCAGGCAGTCGGAATTTAACCACCGGGGTCTTATGTCTAATATCGAATGTCTGTTAGAACAGCTCACCGTAGAGGCGACAGAGGCAGCTCGACAGGGTCAATGGGATCGGGTCATTGCTCTCTATAACCAGCGCGGGGCCAAAGGACAACAGTCACCTCTTTCTCCAAAGGCTCGACAAACTCTCATGGAATCTGATCAATGGCTGATCACCAGGATTCAAGAAGCCCAAGCGGCGATCAAGCAACAACTGCTTGACATTCAGGATCAACGACGCAGATTAACAGTTCTGAAGCGACAGTGGGGAGAAAGTCCGACAACTCCGGCCCGACATCTTTTGACGATTTGAAAGTTGGAGCGTATGTTTGAGGAATCCCTTCTGTCCTTTGTGCCCTATGGTTTCATCCACAAAACGTCTAAGAAAATTTCCAGAATTGAGGGCCTCTCTCCGTCACAAATTTGACGACCAGAGTCAATGTTTTCTTGATCATGGTTTGTGTTTTTCTCCATGGCCCCTATAACGCACTTTTCTGTGGAGAAACAATCCAAAGAAGGACGCCTCGATCAGGTATGACAATTGCGTGATTCATTGATGGAGGATGGGGTTTTCTCTTGAGAAGATGACATGGCTGACTGTTTGGGCTCGTTTGAAGGACCGCAATGATGACTCAGCAATCGACACCAATTACAAATACTTCTTTGCCTGGCTTGCCAGATGATTCTGCACAAAATGGAAAATTATTACATTCGCTCTCTAATAAATTGCTACCTATTGTGGTGTTTTCTGAGCTAGCATTGCGTCGGTGCGAAGATGAACAGCTGAAGCGACAATTGGAAAAAATTCACGGGGCTGCCGAACAGGCCAGGGATATCCTTGTGGAAATTCGCGGTCTTCATGCTGCGAAGAAATCTTGACATGATAACACCTTTTGGCAATTTTTTAGTGTTGCTGATTTCTGGTCCATGTGCGGTGGCATTGTTATCGCTGTCAATAAAGGTGGGAAATGGATAGCGTGGCTTCTGAGGATCGACGTCAAGATTGCCGTGTGGATGTGCCCGTATGTTTGTGGGTTGAAATCCCGCTTGCGTTTTCTTATGAAGCGGTTGATCCCGAGGGGGCGGAGTTCAGCCAATGGCAATGGGATGAGTTGGCGGTTTCGCCTGATCTCGTGAAAGCCATGGTGGATGAAAAGGATCTTACCATTCGTGATCCTTTGCTCCTACAGATGGTGACGCGGATTGATTGGATGTTGACATCAATTCTCCGGACATTGGGAAAAGACAAAAAACTCAAGGGGGCTATTCCAGAATTTACGAAAGTGAGCTTAAGCGGGTCAGGTATCAAGTTTTTCTCCGAAGACTCATATCCTCTAGAATCATTTCTCGTTTTACGCCTCATTTTGCGGCCATTTATCCCGATCCAGGCCGTCGGGAAAGTTGTAAGAGTTGATACCAAACGAAAAGGAAAAGATCGGGGATTTGAGATTGCGGTGGAGTTTACCCAAATTTCTTCCGATGATCGCGAAGCGATTATTCGACACACACTTCGTTCTCAAGCCACGATGCAACGGCTTCGACTCCAACAACCGGTCGATTCCGTTCTTGATTAGGGCCCCGGGGGTTTTCTGGTGTCTGGTGCCCTGTTTCTTGATGGTGGGGGGATGTCAGGAACCTTTAGACCTTGCCGCTTCTCGCCATTCGTTACCTTCTCCGGCTATACCCCCCTCACACCCGCGCGTTCTTGAACAACCTTATAGTGTTGCTATTCTGCCGTTTGAGAATATGACCCGGCATTCCCATCTTCATTGGTTGCGTCGGGGATTACAGGAATTGCTTGTCAGTGATCTAGCGCAATGGCCACAACTTGAAGTGGTGTCCCGAGATGCCCTGGGCCCGGTCTTACGGGAGCAATGGCTGCAACAGCGAGGATTTTCATCAAGTGAGAATTCTGTCGGCCTTGGACGGATAAAAGGGGTACGGTATCTTATTCAAGGCAGAATCTATGGGCAGGGGGAGAACCTCGCCGTAGATCTGCAGATTGTGGACGTGGAGACCGGAGTGGTCGTGGGATCGGTCAATTCCCAGGGGGTAGAGTCGGATATCCCGGGTTTGGAACAAGATCTTGTGACTCAGGTCATTGATGTGTTCGATCCCTCTCCCAATGGAGTAAGGCCGTCAATGGCAGAACAAAGGGAGGAGAGCTCACAGCCATCCTCCAGGAGGTATCTTGAGAATGAAGAGGGAA
>DOFS01000458.1 GCA_003523945.1 Nitrospiraceae bacterium
TCCTTACTTACGGTTATTGGTGAACATTTCGGCAATACGGCTGGGTCTCGTGATCCTAATACCATGTTCGGGGTCAACCAGGTTTTAATCAATGGAATTCGCGCTGAGGTGCGGCGGTGGCGTCCTACAAAAATTGAGGTTCTTATTCCTGCCAATGCCAAGACAGGAAATGTGGAAGTGCGGTTGGCCTCAAGCGACCCATTACCCGATGGCTCGTGTTGTGCTCCAGTCGAGTATGCGGTAAGTAATGCCGTCCCCCTGACGGTGATTCCTACGATCGCCTTTGATCCTTCTGAGGGACCCATCGGCAGCAAAGTCGTGTTGTCTGGTCAGGACTTTGGGGAGAGCCGTCCTGAAGATGGGAAAATCTATTTTGGTGGGAAACTTGCGGTCATTGCTCAATGGTCTGATCGAACCATCGTTGCACATGTGCCGTTGAATGCTCAATCAGGTTCCCTGACACTTCATCGGGATGGGACAGAGCGGGAGATTGGAACCTTTACTGTTTTAGAGAGCCAGATAACAGGAATATCTCCTCCTAAAGGCCCAATCGGGACTCTTGTGACTATTAGGGGGAAAAATTTTGGGGTGTATTCAGAAGCCGGAGGAACGGCATATGCCTTTGATTTTCTTTCAGGGGGCAACGGGGTTGAAATTGGCGGGGTCCCTGCCGTTATTCACCGTTGGCTGGACGAACAAATTGATGTCTGGGTGCCCTTTAGTGCGAAAAGCGGTCCGGTTATCGTGAAACGGGGAGGAGTCATTCCCAAAACTGATGGCACTTGTTGTGAACGACAAGAGATTGTGACGCTTAAAGCTGGTGACTTTACCCTTGTTCAACCTGAGATTCACTCCTATACGCCCAAAGAAGCCGGCTTGGATGAAGTCGTGACTATTTCTGGTTCAGGATTCGGTGACTTTCTTAAGATCTCGGAAGCCACTCGCTTATCGCTCAATCAGGATGCTCATTCCTGGAAAAACTACAGATTAGGGGAAGATGTGTCCCGCAGTGAGGTGTTGGTGAATGGCGTTGCCTCGCATGTCGAATCATGGACCGATAAAGAAATTACGGTCCGTGTTCCGCGCCGACCAATTTTTGGCTATGGGAATCCTGAAGGCTTTGAGGCTGATCTGACGAAAGGGCAACTCATTGTGAAGCGGGGATCATGGGACATGCTCGAAACCGGCGAGTGTTGTACCCCTAAGAAGTATATTACAATCGTCGCAGGGCCATTTACGATTTTGCAGAGAGGGCTTCCGAACGAGGATTATTGGAAAGAGAAAGGGCGAGCACAGTAATGATCACTGGGATAACTCGGAAATACGATCCTATGAAAAATTTTCATGGGCCCAATAGAAAGGGGAAGGTTTTGTGTGTATTGGGAATCCTTGTGGGGTTAGGTTTCCTGGCTAGCGGTCAGCAAGCTTTTTCTCAATCGACCACGCCTGTTCTCTCATTACAAACTAGTCCTACTAAGGTAACATTTCTTGATGTCCATTTTCAGAATGCACAGCAAGGATGGATCGTCGGAGCAGGTGGGACGATTCTTCATACGGAGGATGGGGGAAACTCATGGAAGTCGAGTCCTCGCCGGACCAACGCATTATTGACTGCGGTGACCTTTGCGGATGCAATGCACGGATGGATTCTTGGTCAAAACGGAACGGTGTTGCATACTGTCGATGGTGGAAAACAGTGGGTTCCACAGGAGAGTGGGACCAATGGAACGCTCTATGCGGCAGATTTTCTTACCGCTGATCACGGGTGGATAGTTGGTTCCCGTGGGGTAATTCTGCACACGGAAGACGGAGGAGAAAGCTGGGCCGATCAGGTCAGTGGGACGACAGCCGACCTATTTGGTATTCATTTTTTGAATGAAAAAAGTGGTTGGGCCGTTGGTGCCCTTGGGGTCATCTTGGCGACTACCGACGGGGGAAAGAGTTGGGGACTCCAGCCCACCAATAATCTTGCCACATTTTTTGATGTTGTGTTTACGGATAATGTGGCGGGATGGGCCGTTGGGACACAAGGAACCATGTTCCAAACCCTGAATGGAGGGGAGATATGGGTTGATCACACTCGACCATGTGGAAGTCCATGTATTAAACCCGCTGATTTGGTGAATATTCGGTTTATAAATTCACTGGTTGGTCGAATTGTGGGTGAGCGTGGAACGATTTTAGAGACTCAAGACGCTGGCTTCACGTGGCAAGAAGTTGAATCTCTAAACTCTGAAACCCTATACGCTCAATCATTTCTTGATCGTTCCAATGGTTTTGCCGTGGGAGACCACGGAACGATTATTCATTTAAATTCTTCGCCATCTCGTCCCTAATGGTGGGTGCTTCCGTTGTAGGCTCACAGATAGTTGAGTCTGGCCTGGAGAATGGCTAATGAAGCCAGACTGGCAGTCTCTGCTCGTAAAATTCCCGGCCCTAATGTGGCAAAAACAATATTATGATTTTGTGCCGCCTGTCGTTCCTCTTTCGTCCAACCTCCTTCTGGGCCGATGAGCACCGTAATTCCGTTTGGAATGTCCGATGGTAAGGCCATGGTCGATAGTGAAGCCTTCTCCTGCCGCTCTGCCAACATGACCTGAATTCCTTTGTTTTCCCGGCGTAGAAAATCCTGAAAGGTTTGGATGGGAAGTATCTTTGGGATGCTCCATCGCTCACTTTGCTGTGCCGCTTCCAAGGCAATGCGATCCCATCGTTCCTGATAATTTGTGGCGTGTGCCGGAGACAGGCGGGGAATGACTCTGTCTGTAATCAGTGGGGCAAACGCATTGACCCCAAGCTCCGTCGCTTTTTGGATGACCCAGGCCATTTTCTCTCCTTTTAAAATTGCTTGTGCCAAAGTGATGGGAGGATTTGAGGAGAGCGGGGATTCTTCAATAGTCAGAACGGTGGAATAGATAACTTTTTTGGTTATCTGGCGAATTGTTGTATGGTATCGATGACCTCGCTCATCATTAAGGATCACCGGGTCCCCCGGTCTCATTCGTAAACTTCTTGAAAGATGGCTGAATAGGGGGTCTGGAATCGTGACCTTTTCATCCTCAACCTGGGTTGAATGGATAAAAAAGACAGGCATATGTTTCGGTGGAGATGGAGAGGAAATAAGAGAGGAGGGTTAATCAAACATGTTTTTTACTTTATCGAACAGGCCTTCTCCTTGCGTGTCCGTGGAAATTCCGCACTCCTCCGCATAGGCGGAAAGAAGTTCGTGTTGTTTTGGAGTCAGTTTGGAAGGAATTTGTATTTTAATCCGAATCAGTTGATCGCCACGAGTTTGGGACTTAAGGCCGGGAGCGCCCAACCCTTTGAGGCGGAGAATTTGATCATGTTGGGTTCCTCCAGGGATCTTCACCATAGTGGTTCCACTTAATGTAGGCACCTCGACTTTTCCCCCAAGCGTCGCCGTTACAAAATCCAGGCGAAGATCATACATGATCTCTTGGCCTTTCCGTTGAAAGTGGGGATGGGGCCGTACAGTGAGTGCCACATACAAATCTCCCGGTGGGCCACCATTCATGCCATGTTCGCCTTCGTGGGAAAGCCGAAGTCTCATGCCGGTTTCGACACCAGCTGGAATCGTGACAGCTAACAGCCGTTCCTTATGAACGCGTCTTTGCCCTCTACAGGTCTTGCACGGGTCAGCAATGACTTGGCCTGATCCTTGGCATTGCCCACAGGTTCTATTGATGGTGAAAAAGCCTTGTTGTAACCGGATTTGTCCGGCCCCACGACATGCGGAACAGGGTTTGACGGCTTGATCGGATTTCGCCCCGGTTCCATGGCAGGTTTCACAGACTTCCCAGCGAGGAATTTTGAGTTTGGCTTCCTTGCCGTTGATGGCCTCTTCAAAAGAGATTTCTAAGTTATATTGAAGATCATTGCCTTGTTCGGCCCGATTTTGCCCTCTGCCTCCCCCGAAAAAGTCTTCAAAAATATCCCCAAACATATCTCCGAAGCCGCCACCTCCAAACCCGAATCCATCGGCTCCTCCTCCTTGGCCAGCCGCTGCATGACCAAACATGTCATATTTTTTTCGGCGATCCGAATCGCTGAGCACCTCATAGGCTTCTCCGGCTTCCTTGAACTTTTCCTCAGCCGCTTTCTTCTGAATCGGATCGGCATGCAAGTCTGGGTGATGTTGCCTGGCCAGTTTCCTAAAGCCTTTTTTTATGTCTTCTTCCGAGGCATTGCGGTCCACCCCGAGAATTTCATAATAATCTCGTTTTTTGGTTTGTGCCATCAGCGTTGTCCAAAGGTGGAATAATGTATGCCTATGTGCATCGATCTGTTCGAAAGGTTTTTAGTTCTTGCCTTTATCAACTTCTTCAAATTCTGCATCCACAACTTTTTCCTCACTGCCGGCGCTTTCACCGCCGGTGGTTCCAGGGCCGTCTTCTGGTCCAGGGCCGCTGGCAGAGGCATCAGTAGAAGCC
>DOFS01000196.1 GCA_003523945.1 Nitrospiraceae bacterium
AGTTGGAGGCCACCTTCCACCCCCCTCACCTCCACAGACACTTGAGACGCCTGCGCATGCTTCGCCACATTTCGTAGACACTCTTGCGTCACCCGATACACACACGACGCAATATCCTGAGGCAAATTGTGAGGCACATCCCGTGGTTGAAATGTGACCGCAATATTCTCCCATTGAGAAAATTCTTTAATAGAGGACTTAAGGGCGACGACTAATCCCAGGTCATCCAAAATCGAAGGATGAAGCTGATAGGCCAGATGCAGGACGCTATCGGAAAGCCCAGACACTTGATCATTCAGATGTTGAAGGGTCTTTTGCATCGGATCCGACTCTGGCAGAGTACTCTGAATAGAATCAATCTCAAGCGCAACCACGGCTAACCGTTGATTCATATCATCATGAAGTTCACGGGAAAGACGGCGGCGCTCATCTTCCTGTGCAGAAATCAGTTGCGCGCCGAGAGCCCGGAGTTCCCCCTGGCTCTGCTCGAGTTCCCGCTCTCTGCGCTGGAGGGCCCCTTGTGCCTCCTTGCGTGCAGTGATATCCCGGACAATACCCGTAAAAAAGATCTCTCCGTGCTTGTGCCAATATCCTAGAGACAGTTCAAGTGGAAATTCGCTGCCGTCCCGTCGAAGTCCCATCAGCTCAAACATCTCCCCCTCAACGGTCTTTTTCCCCGCTCGCGAGGCCCGCCGGATTCCCTGTTGATGAGCCAAACGAAACCGTTCGGGAACAATGCACTCTAACGTCTGACCTTTCATCTCCTCCATCGAAAAGCCAAACAGGGCTTCCGCTCCTGTATTCCACAACATGACTTTCCCCTGACTATTCAACGAGATGATACCCTCGTCGGTTGATTGCACAACCGCATGTAACTGTTCCTGACTTTCCCGAAGAGCCGCCTCTGCCTGTTCACGCTGACCGATTTCCCTTTGTAAGGCTTGGTTGGACTTGCCCAATTCAAGGTTGAAGGTCATGGAAGCCATCGTGACGGAATGGTTGCGTCGTAAGGTGACAAACATCATTGTCAGGAAAAGCAGACACATGCTTCCCATGGCCATATGCTGTTCATCACCCAGGAGAAAGAATCGAACGAGGAGCGGGGTAATAGTCGGGAGAGCATAGGCCAGAAAAGCTTTTGGTAAGGCCGCATGCACAGCGGTCGCCCCGGCAATCATGCCTCCTAACACAAAGGCCAAAAAAATCTGATGCGGAATGGAGCTTTCGGGAAAGAGTACGACCCCGGTTGCCCCCCAGAGAACGCCGGAGACAAGGGTTCCGCCAAGAAATCTAAGACACCAGCGATGGACATCCTGCGGATGTCGAGACGCGTGACTGAATTGATACCACAACAGGGTCCATGCTCCGTTGAGCAGGATCAGGGCGGACAACCAGGTAAGCAACAAGCCATGCGGGATCACGTTCCATTGGATAACGGTCAGAATAGATCCATTGACGAGGGAGGCAATAATGCCAACAGGAGCGAGCGCATAGAGTTGCTCTACCTGCTGCTTATACAAGAAATCCTGTTCGTGTTTATCCAACACGGACCCTCCACAAACACTCCATGGAACTTTTTAGACCCTCTTGGGCTTCCAAAGTCATACTGACATTCGTGGGGGAAACTTTGCTCACCTATAGGAACACTTTTACTGTAGAACTCTTTCTTAGGAATCACAAGTGCGCTGAAGCCTTTGGCTTCAGACAGGCTTACGTTAAAATAATTGCGTTGGAGCGAACAGCAGTAGCAAACCCAAGCCCAGCATCACCAACCCGCTGATCAGTTTGAGCCATCGCCCTTCCCGTTCCTGCAATTTACGGTGACTCAATGTGACCACTGCGATCGTGACCATCACGGCGTCATCGGCGATATAGGCAAGATTATAGAGACCAAGATACCCGTAATACTCAAGCGTGGTCAGACCCTGTTGACTCAGGACTTGGGTGAACAAGGCTGGAAACCCGGCCGTACAGGCGAATTCAATCATATTCACCAACGTGGCCAATATCAGCATGCCGATCAACGCCTGGTTGACGTGTTCGGCCGCTAAAATTTTTCGAACCCGCGCATAGAGCCCGGGTTTTGCTGACTCCGGAATAACGAGTGAGGGGCCCTGCCCAAAGGCCCAAAATTCCTTGACATTCAGCAGGCCGATTCCGACTGCCAACCCACCCATCATGATCTGAATGGGGCGAACATACCCAAGGACCAGAAAAATATTCAGCCAGGCGGCCATGAACGCAAAATACACCACTCCACTCACCAGCACGAACGTTCCGGCCAGGAGAAACATCTTGCGTCGATCCCGCAGGTTCGCCAACAAGGCTAATAAAAACAACAACACCCACATCGCACAGGGATTGAATCCATCGAGAAGTCCGAGAAAGATTGTAAAAAGCGGTAGGCCGAGTTCTGGAAGAGTCTGATCACCAAGGAATGGAACATGAATAGGCTGTCCCCCGATAACCTTTGGCTCTGGCTTCGGGGGACAGGGTGCCTCCGGTTCAATCGGACAGGCACCTTCAGAGGAAGTTCCCGCATCCGGTGGGGGTCGTCCTAACAGTTCTTCCAGTTGCTTTCCGGTTGTCTCCGCAGACTCAAAACCAATCACCAGCTCCCCTCCCCCATAAAAAGCCGGCACACCCAGTTGCGTGATACCGAATTTCGCCGCCAATGCTCTTAAGCGGAGTAATGCCTGAGGATCTTCCCCAATATCCCGAATCGTGACGGTGAGGTTGGGATATTGGTGCTTCAGCCGGGTGAGATAGGTTTTCGCCTTTTCACAATGTGGACACCCTTGGCGAACAAACACTTCGAAGTCGCTCTCAACCTGCTCCGGCACAACGGCGGGTTTCCCGGACAGCCCAAGCAGCGCCGCAAGGACGAACGCGACGCACGAGAGGACAAGAGGCCATCCTCGGTTCTTCAACTTCCGGGCATATTGTTGCCTGGTTGGCTTTTGGGAGGTAAGTGAGGGAGTAAAAAGATTATCCCGTTTGCGTAGATTCATTCAGGAGAGAGCACCCACCGACATCCCCACTCAACAGCGGATGTCATTTCAAATGTCCATATAATGCTAAAATCCGGCCTGCAACGGCGCCCCCAGATTCCCCACGATCAGTGTCCTATTACCACGACGTTTCCATTGAGAGGCCGGTAACCCGGAAAAGCCATTCTCTGAATCAGAATAGTAATATACGCTAGGTTTACAGGGATTATAAAGACAGCCTCCCGTTATGGGTGAGGCACCCCCGCCATTTTCCCTTTCCATTAGCAAATGGAGACCATTAGTTTTTGATCGCAAACTTGCCATCGAGTCTTTTGAGCTTCTCCACAATGCCGGTGTATTCCAATTCGGCCATCGGGAGCATGGCCGGCCCAAAAAACCCTTGGCGGCGCATGTCGATGGATTTTTCCGAAACGCGGGTTCGCACAAGGTCCCAAAATGGATGAGCGAAGGCATCCGCCGGTTCCGTCAGTTTGCCTTTCTGCATGGCAAAGGCGGCGCAACTGACGACGGGCGGACCATCGAAATAACTAATGCCGGAATTGAGGGGAACAGGCATAAAGGGCATATTATGGGATCCCCGCATCCCGCCTGCCACGAATGGGCCGATGGCATATGGGGCCAGCACCTCTCCCGTCGCCGGAAAGTTTTTTTGCACGCGCACGAGCATGACCGGATCATCTTTCCCGGTATAGCGCCCGGCAATGTTATGCAACCGCGACGTCGAGACGGCGACCGCCTGCTCGCCTGTCGCGCGAGTCCAAATCGACTCAACCACATACCGCTCCGGATTACGCAACAAGGCGGCCACATCGTATAAATCTTCCGGAGTGTTCAACTCAATGATGCGATCTCCCTCGGTACAGTTGACATCCATAATGACAAACTTAAATCCCTCCGACATCGATGGCGCGAGCATGAGACCCGGCGTGTTCATCGGGTCCGCCAATGCTAAATAGAGGGGAAGGTTATACGCACCGGGATCTGTCTTATCAGCAGCAAAAAACAAAAATGGTTCATTCGGCCGCTCTTAAAAAGTCATCTCGGCCACTGCTGGCCCCATCCCGCGCACGTTGCCGGAAAAGGCGTCTTTCAGCAGATCCTGTCCCGCCCCATACAGCCCTTGTTCTTTCGCCACCTCCGTCCCGGCAAGAAAGGCCTCCCATGCCATCTTGTGGATTTCCTTATTCCCGACTCCCTTGGTGTGCGTCATAACAATGGCAATGTCGTCCCCGGTAAAACTCACGTACCGATCCTGAACAAGATTCCGGCCATTCGACCCCACCCACGACCGAACGGTTTCCAATAAACGCTTGGACGGGCAGATATGTCCTCCGATAGAGCCGATATCCGCTTTGATGACACTGAGCGTCATGTTCATCATCACACCTCCTGACTTCTCAAAAAGCACCACGATCCCTTTCGCCCATTACAAACAGCCTTCGACCCTTCTTTGACATCTCTCTTGCTGACCAAGGGGGCGGTTCGTGGCTGTTCATGACCGGCTTCAAGACTTGGTTCCCTGCCGAAAATTCACGTATGCCTCGACGAAGCGTTCGGCACCAAATCCTCTATGAATGTTTGAGCATCCTTCTCCGATGACACTCTGTAATTTTTTCCTGGAATACGGGAATCGTCCTGTTGATCATGCCCGGCTTTGGAAAGAATTTCAGATGTGTATTTTTGTTCCCACAGCTTGTCCAGAATAACTTCTGAAAGATAGGATCGAGAAGACGTATACCCTTTTTGTGCTGATTGGGTATTCATGAAATTTTCCGTCTCTCTTTTTTCTTTCATCTTTACATCTCCTTTCAAGAGCTTTGGCAAAATTTAATACGACTCCCCCTTCATGAATGGGATGGAAATTTTTTGCCTTCAATAGTCAGCATTCCTTGCTCCTCTCTTCCAGTGCTGAACATCACTCAATACTGCTTCGGCCCCTCAGAGCATGCAGAAGCAACAATAAAGCCAACTTAATTAATGGCTTTAGATTCAACAAGATAATTATTCACAAGCCCAGAGAACCCCACTGCACACGTTTAATCAAACAGACAACAGGATTCCCAAGTGAGGAATTTTGGGTCTTTGTTGAATAAGGTTTAGGACAAAATTCAACAGATCAGGTCCACCCAAAGGATTGGTGGGAATCTGAAGGCCCCTCATTTCAGCTCCCTCGTGCCACATCTTATGGAGAACGAGTTCGGGCTCTACTTTTCTCGCTCATCACCACTCGCCAGAGACATTTTGCTACACGAAGAGACTTGTGATTTTTAAGAAATCATGTCTCAGACTGCGGGTCATCAGCTTTCATTGGTCTCAAACAGATAGGAGGATGGCATGACGGTTTACCATAACGGCCTCGTTTCTTTTTTTTCAAACACGGCCCACGACTATCGGGTTGGCTTTTTGGGAGTGAAGGGAAATGAGGAAAAGATTGTTTAGTTTGGGAATTTTCTTCTATGAGGTATGCTCGAAAGATCTGGCAGGAATAATACCTATGTTACTCAGCGTTAGAATAGCTTAATCCGCAGTCAACAATTTAATGGGAAAACAAACCTATCATAGAAAATGATTGAGGTGACCCCGCTTCAATCCCTGGCTAGCCTTTATTCCCTGTTCCAATTAGAATCGACCGTATTGATAACCCGGCAATCACACTAAGGGCTCAGCACTTTCTAAGATATTTATTCATCATCCAGCCTACAGATCCTTTATGACCCATCCCACATTCACCTGTCGGAATACCCTGCAACGCCTACGTGAGAGTTATGATGAAAGGCAACGAAAAGTGGAGAACACGACCAGGATGAAAATCGCTCAAGTGAAATATACGGTGACGGGAGAGGATGGGAAGCTTGTATCGGTAAACAAAGAACGAATCCTATCCGAACTAAATTCAATTGATCCCAAATATATCCAAAAACTTCTTGAGCAAGAGTTGCAAACAACAGAACAACCCTCGCCTGGGAAAACTCCCATTCACTCTTCCTTAGTGGTGACCAACATCACAGAACTCCAACCCACCGGTGACGACGACCAAATGTGATCAGGTAGGACTTCGGATGGTTCTTCAGTGAATTGTCCAATTAATCTTGTTGAACCCAGCCCTTCGCACATTTCTCGCAAGCATTCATTCCTCGAATTAAATTTAACTAGCCTTCAGGCCATGTGGGCATCATCTTACCGCTGCCGACTCGTGAGTGGATCAACAGGTCGGCTAAGGTAGCCGATTGCGGAAAAGCAGGAATTCAAAAATCAGAATCGACGGGCTCGTATCAGGCCTAACTCCCTCAATCAACACAGATGTGATAGGTGCTCCCTCTCCCGGTCGTTGATGCTCACGCGGTTCTGCCGATTTGGGGCTTTCCAAAATTCTTTGTGGGCATGGAGGAGGTAAGAACCTGGTTTGACCCGTGATAAACGATGAGTCACAATGTTGTTGAAAATTTCAACAGTGGAGGCATTTGATGGGCACTATGAATTTCAGCGTTCCGGAAGATGTCAAAAACCAATTTTATAAAATCTTTGCCGGGAAGAACAAAAGTGCTGTGCTGACCCAACTGATGCAGCAGGCGATCGAAGAGGAGCAGCGAATTGGGGGGCGCAAACGAGCCATTGATCAATTACTCGCATTGCGTGAACACGCGCCGCGGGTGACGGACAAGGATATTCGCCTTGCACGAACCCAGGGACGTCCATGACACCTGAGTGATCGACGCCAGCGTGGCCGGGAAATGGGCTCTCCCTGGCCAAGACGGTGAAACTCATCAAGAACAAGTCCTCGGGCTGTTGACGGATATTCAGCAGGGCAAGTGTCAAGTCCCTCAACCTCCACATTGGTTAGCAGAAGTGGGGGCCGTGTTCACTCAATTGGCGCCTCAGCAATCAATCAGCATGCTTCAGACTTTCCTGGCGATGGAATTGCCTATCACCACGGAATGGAACGTATATGAGCAGGCCTGTCGTCTGGCTGGGGAACTCAACCATCATCTTTTTGATACCCTCTACCATGCGGTAGCCTTGCATGTTCCTGATACCCTTTTCATCACCGCCGATACGCAGTATTTTCGAAAAGCAGCCAAGCTGGGCCACATCATCGAATTAAAAACCTTTCCCCAAACAGGATGATCCGAAAGGGCAATACGGGATGGAGAAGTGTGGGTAACAGGATGGGGTCACGTCACGCCATACAGGCGCAAATTTGACAACATTTTCCTAAATGCACAGCGCGAAGAATCTCGCTCAACCCACCCGATCAATCCTTGACAAAGTTTGTGCATTGCTCAAGAATCCTCTTCATCGTGACCGACCTCTTTGTGTAAACAGGATTTCCACGGCAAACTAACGGAAAAATTCACAGAAGTACGACACCAATTTCTTTCACGCCCCTACTCGAAAGCGGTTCTGAGCTGTCTGCGTGCTGCAACGCACAGTCAGGCATTCGAACCGCCCAGAAGTAGTTGGGACATCGCGAGGTCAAAACGACCATGATCGATACCCATGTGCGCAACCGAGGGCCGGCGGGGGTTCGCAGTCCGCTTGAAGGAATGTGCCCGACTTAAGAAAGGGTGTTAAGCTGATCCGCATAAGACCAGTCATACATGGCCGAAAGGGCGCAACACATTGAAATGGCAACGATGATGGCGGTATTTTTCAAAAAAATACGATGGCGTGTTACACGGAAAAAAATGAGCGGATCCGGCTCTTATGCGGATCCGGCTAAACATTGTTCGGCATAAATATAAAAAATGCATACTGTACAAGCACTATTAACATAGTTCTCTGGTGAAAGTTATGAATGAAAACGAGGCAAAGATCCAAAAAGCAGCAGAAGTACTAAAAGATCACCGCATTGGTGAGATCGCTAAGGCTTTTCTGAATAACCCATACCGATTCGATTCCATGCCTACATTAACATTTGCACGCTGCACAAAACTAAGCTGCATTGACAATGAAGTTAATGGAGTCATATTGACTCATGATGGCAATGAACTCGCCATCGTTACAACCAAATTCGAAATATCAGCAGCACCAGACAGCTCGACATTCTATGCAGACGGTATTATTTCATACAATTCTGAACTTGTTCTTAAAGTTACTGCAACGAAGGAATACGCTGAATACGGAAGCAGTATTGATTTTAGTATTTATCCCCACGCTATTAAGTCAATGAAGGCAGGTTCATGGCTCAATATGATGGGTTCTTATTACGACATGCTTGAGGCTGACGCAAAGAGGCGCGAGGAAGAACCGCGGAAGGATAAAGATCGACAACAAGCTTCTTATATTGATTTAGGTGATTACTAAAGAATGAGGCAGGTGCCGCACTATGCCTAACAATCGCATCAAAATCGCCCGCAAAATACGCGGGCTCGGACCTCGCTATCGCTCGGCCGTTTATGCGAGACGTTCAGCCGACCGCAGGCGGAGGCGCAGATTCCCGTGAACAGCCGGTTGCCCCGCGATTCAGCGGGATATCTTGATCTACATGGCGGCACAGGCGGCATCACTGCGATGTGCTCCTGCGGCGACGTATTAGAGGTCTACAAGGAGGACGTCACTTTCCGCATCAAAACTCCCGAGACAATAGATCCGGATCGGACCAATCCCAAGGCGCCGTTTGTCGCCGCGATCGCGGACACGGTTGGGTCTTCGAGCCCAGCAGTTGCGCGAGTTCTTCTACAAGGCCGGGACATCGTCGAGAAAATCGTTCTGGAACGGGAGATCGACAAGGCAGCTGTCGTGCAAGTGCTATATCAGTGCAAGGAATCCATAGTCGCCTGCGAAAAAACAGCCCGCCGCGTCGCCGCTTCAGTTGACACGATCATCAAAGATATCGAAGCTGGCGGCGTCAAGCGTGACGCCCGAGGCGCTCTGAATCCCTTTCCGCAAGCTCTCGATCTCGACTCCGACGCTACTTCATTTTTGATCAACGCCAAACGGGCGGTTCAGCTTATCTGTCGGCTGCCAGCGACCATTCTGGGGATACCACTCAAGGACAACAACTTTGAGTACCTTGCGAAAACGCTCGCAACAACTCTCGAGCCCGGCGTAACGGTAACGGAGTTCGTTCGAGCTAATGCAGCTCCCGTGCGCTACCTCATCGAGCTCCGAAACTGGCAGGAGCATCCCAACACGAAGCGGACAATAGTTACGAACTTCTCTGTCGCCCCCGATGGCACTCTTACGCCGCCCATGTGGCATGTGTCCGATGAGACACCACAGTCGATTCGTGAAGACATGTTAGCCGGTGCAGATTTCCTTGTTCAGATCGCGGAGGCAATGTTGATCCACTTGGTCATGCACGCGTCTGATAAGCGGATCCCGTTCGTTATCGTCGAACTCGGGCCCGCTCAGATCAATGCGGAGCTGCCGATAAAGTACCGGCTGTCTATCGACACGTCTAAGCTCAGCCGTGATGCAGGCGCATCTAACTAACCGCTGGACCGGATGCGCTTCGCGCGCCGGGCAGCGCTGGCGTTTGACAACATAAGGCATTTTGAGAGGGGATCAGAAATGGACTCAGTTGTACTTGAGCTTCAGCGTGATGCGGTACCGAAAGATACCTATTGCTGATCTCCTTCGGAAGGCTCTCGTTGTTGCGAGAAAACTTGGGCTGAAGGAGTTCGAATGGTGGGTGGCCAAAGAGCTAAGCGGATATGAAGAAACTAAAGATGTGCCCCAATACCGTGGAGGCGGGGTCTTGCAATCATGCATCTTTCAAGTCGAGACCATTTGAGCTGGTCCGGCCGGGTCGGCCCCCATGTTTGCTTCCCTGGGGAAAAATGACTGATACCCAAAAAAGGAAATGGCGCCGC
>DOFS01000058.1:0-2053 GCA_003523945.1 Nitrospiraceae bacterium
GGTCCCAACTCCTCATAGCCTTTGCTGTTTTTCAAAAGCGAAGCTGGATCGACTGAACTTTTGGGCACAATCCCCAAAGTTCCAGGGGTACTGCATCCCACCAACATACATGTCAGTAACAAAACCAATCACCAGATTTTGGACATGCTCTTCTTCTTAAGATAGGGTTAAATCTCATTCCTGTCATTCCGAATAATCTCTTGTAATCTTAAGTGAAAGGTTTGGTAATTCTTTGGGGAAAGGAACCGGTCCTGAAAAGCGCTGCTTTTGAGGTGATGGTGTAGCGGCTAGCTTGGAAATTATAGCTGGGGACCAACCAGGGTGAAAAAATTAGGAGAATATCCTTTTTATTTAAACTCTAGGAGGTAAGGCAAATAAATGCCGAAAGCAAGGACAGACTTGTGGGGGAAGGATACTAATATTCTTACGAAAAACTGTTGTGAGCTATTTAAGGAGGCTGGGGTGCAGACCATTTCATGGGATGATTTCATAAAAGTCGAGCTTCGCGTCGGGTGCATTGTGAGTGCCGCGCCGTTCCCTGAAGCCAAAAAGCCTGCCTACATTTTGCAAATTGATTTCGGCAGGGACATCGGCATGAAGAAGTCGAGCGCGCAGATCACGGATCTTTATAAGCCTGAAGAGTTAGTGGGAAAGCTGATTGTCGCCGTCGTGAATTTCCCGAACAAGCAAATCGGCCCGTTCATGTCAGAATGCCTGGTCACGGGATTTCACCATGAGAGCGGGGAGGTGGCATTATGTGTCCCGGACAAGCCTGTTCCCCCAGGCACAAAGTTGTTATAGTTTCTCGTTAGCTCAAAAGTTCCCGAGAGAGGGCAAGTCTTTAAAAATAAGTTCCACATCCTTCGAAAAATTCCGCTAGAAGGAGGCCTTCTGCGGGATGGGTGTAAAGGTGGCTCGAGATGACCAAATACACGACAACACCAGTCTTATGCAGGATTGTTGAACATTACGGACCCGGCCCGTCTGATTTTAGGCCACTGAAGCTTCAAAGAGCTCCGGGTTTTATGCAGGTGTGAGAGATCTACTGGGCCTTGAAATGGACACAAACATCGATTTAAAAATGGCCGAACGTTTTAACCAAAGGAGACGACTATGGTATTCATTCCTCATGTAAAAAATCAATTTCGGCATCATCCTAGAAGAAAGAGTGGCCTTATTCTCCTCTCGTTAGTTTTTGTCTTAAGCGGCTGTGCGCATGATGGAAAAAGTTCTCCTGAGGAAAGGGGTTCCCATGAAGCCTACAAGCACGAGTCCGCATCTCCGCATGCAACTCAAAATTATGTGGATCATCATCATTTTTCCAGCTCAATGGAAGAAGAATTAATGTTGAGCGAGGAACAAAAAGAAGCCTTTCATCGGCTTCGACTTGATTACGATAAAATGGTCGTCAAAAAAACTGCCGATGTCCGAACGGCAGAGGTCGATCTTGCGACCCTGCTCGGGAAGGATGAGCCAGACCGTCAGACGATTGAAGAGCAGGTCAAAACCATTGGAGCCATTAAAGAAGATATGATGATGGCGCGCATTGACTCCCTGCTGAAATTAAGAGGTGTATTGAATAAGGACCAATACGCAAAATTTAGAGAGATTTTGCACCAACGTATGAATCGGGTAGAGGGCCATTCCCCTCATGGTGCCATGTAAACCCTACGTTTAGGGTGCTGTAAAATGTGCGGAAATTGATGAAAGCCCCAAGGGAGCCCATAATTTCACGTAAGGTTTATTCATCGTAGATTTGGCATGGATGGGTGAAATTGATTATGGTCGCCCATCCATACGAATCCGGTTGTAGCCTGGCTGTCTAAATCCCTTTTCAGATGGATCTTTCTAATAGTTGTGCTGAAGAAGCCTATCGATAACCTTTTATCCGTTCCTCATAATCTTCAGAGGATGCCGGATCGAGTTCCCACCGGTAGATATCTCGGTCATAAACCTTTGCGCCTCCAAGTTCTTCCGAATCTTCAAAGGTGAGCCCTACCGCTGCTCCCAACTCATCCACATTATCTTGATCAGGGGTGGGATTGGAGCCACC
>DOFS01000058.1:2243-6831 GCA_003523945.1 Nitrospiraceae bacterium
TTCCCGGACGTCTTTTCGGGTTCTCCATTCTGTCGATTTCCATCTGGGTATCCTTTCGGTACCGGTAAATTCCTCATCAACGTGTACTGGAGCAGAGTCTTGCTCCTCAGTATACCGACGTATGGTCGTGTCCCCGTTCTCTGATTGCGTGTTTTTTTTCTTTGTAGCCATTGTCTTCCCTCCTATTTTTAAAAACGCTGAAAAGGGTGTGAAATTTCGTGAAGATGAGATATACACTCTATCGCATGATTGATGATCTTCGAACTGGAGAAAACCCTGGTTGCTGTCTGCGGATTGCCCCTGTCCGTAGGTGCTCATAATGCTGTTAAATATTCCCAAAAAAATTCTTTTGTTTCACTATAGGAGGGATCGAAGTTCACTAGAAAAAAATAAGAGAACGCTATTCCAAAGATCGTCAGGAGACAGGGATTAGGAGTGAGCGCGTCACGAGTGACAGGTGACGGGAAGCAGTTAAGCCAGATTCATGCCAGACGACTCACGTTTCACTGATCATTGAACGCCGCTGGTGGCCCCTTCGGCCAGACTCAGGGCAACATTATTCAACGATCTCTTCATGGCAAGCAGAGGTCCAGGCCTATCAGGCAAGAGCCGGGCAATAAGTTGACCTCCTGCCGAAAATGATATGCTTTAATATCTGTGTGGAAGGCTGTAGACGTTGAGCGGTGCATTCACCTGGAACACACATCAACACAGGAGGATGATAAGTCGACGCTTTATTTAAATGATGATAAGTGGAGTTCCCAATGCGACTGTTTCAAACACAAATTGAAGATCTTTAGGATGGAGTTGAATGCATCCGTGAGTAACATCCTGTCCTAATAAATTTGAGTACAGGGCTCCATGAATAAAATATCCATCTCCAAATCCTAGCGCGTAAGATCCTAACACTCCTGGCATCAAGCGATCGGACATCTTCTCGGGGACAGAGTCACCTTGTTCGATGAAAGCCCAATCCGGACGTATCCAGACAGGATTTTTTAATTTCTTTAAAACTTTAAATGTGCCTCTAGGGGTATCAAATGTCCAACGGCGATTGGGATTTCGAGGATCTATTAACCTGGTCCCTTTGCCGGTCGAGGCAATGGCTGTATACAGAATGCGGTTCTCCTGTTTGACAAAAAGACGATGTTGAGCCGTATCAACAAGAAGGTAAATTTCCCCCTGGCTACTGTCGAACCCGGGAGAATGGCGAAAAGAGGAGTGTTGAAATTGGCGGCTCGAAGGTTGGGGTGAGACTGAGACTTCACGCAAATCAACCGGAAAATTCTGCGTGGTGCTTGCTTTGCTTGAATAGATTTCTTGATCCACGACCAACCACGTCGATTTGTCAGCGATGCGTAAAGGCACGGCGAAGACACATAGGAGGAGAATGCTCACGACAAATGACATCCTCCTCATCCAGGCCACAATGGCAGCGGTGGTGTTGAAATTGTTTACGCTGACATGAAGGAGGGGGAGTAGACGAGATGTGCCTTTCATAGAGAGCTACCTCTATGCAAACGATTCGCCTATGAAGAGGGCAGGTTGACGGTTTCGATCGCCTGTTCAATTTGTTGGGCAATCAGGTCCGCCTTTTTTTTGGCCTCCCGGGCTTCATCCCGGGCCATGGTAAATTGTTCATTTTCGAAATGAGTCTGGCTGCTCTGGAGAAGGGTTTTCGCTGCATTAAGGTCCTGGCGCAAGGCGGCTATGGCAAGTGTGGATCCTTTTCCACTGGGAGCTCGTTTAAGAAGTTGTTGAGCTTTGTCAACGGCTTCATTCGCCTGCGTTAATTGCTCCTGAGCTTGAAGTCGGATGGAATCCGATTGCGTATCGGCCTGTGTCACCTTCTCCTCTCCTTGAAGAGCGGATGTTCCGGGAGGGGGTGCTGCAGGTTCCTGAACACTAGTCCCGGGTTGTCCCTGCCCTTCTGTTTCGTTTTTTGACTCCGAACATCCCGATCCAGCAACACTCAATAGCACCAGAAAAATGAGAGTGGTGAAATTCGCATTTAACCGAAGCGTTGGTAGGGAAGAGGGCATCATCAGATACAATGGTGGTTCGTGGGTGACAGCAGCCTTTACATCTTCAAAAAAACGGTTTCATTCTCTTAAAAAATTGTGGGACGTTCTTCATTCATCTACAAACTTGGAAGGCATTATAAATCTATCATACACGTTATGACCTCACAATCCCTGGGAAAAACCCTAGGTCCGCAGTCTCCGTAGAATGGCGCAGAGCTGGAACAACGAACTGAGAAAGCCTCAGGATAAAAGGATGATGGAATTTGAGTTTCGGGTTTTTATGACGAGCCTGTTCATTGTCAATGATTCGATTGTTTGAATCGCCACAGGTCTATCTAAGGATCAACGCAATCCTGAAATCCGCCCTAGTCCCCTGTAAATTGATCAGTCCCTCTCCCCAAGGGTTATTGGCAGGGTTCAAAATTTGTTTCACACGTTACCATGAAGAGGAGTCAGGTTGGTTCTTCAATCGACTGATAAGGCAAGGCCTCTGCTCAAAGAAAACCCTCCTCCCGAATTTTTGCTCATTTATTTTGGGGTTCAGGGAAGCTTGGAAAAAATTCCATTGATAAGAAAATATCATAAAAATGATTGCCCATCTGTCTTATGCTTATAACTCCTATTAATTTTCTTAAGGAGAACTGAAAACTATGAAAACTTCCATAATCTTATTAATTCTCTCTCTTTCATTCATTTTTGCAGGATGTTCTCAACATACTGTGATCCCAGAACGTCTGGAGAAAGAGGTCAACCACACCATAAAGTTTTGGCAAATACGAGAGAGTCCCGAAAAATATAAAGGAGAGGTGCTGGTGGTGGGGGGAGAAGTGCTTTCCGTCAATCGAAGGCAAGATGTGACCAGAATTGAAGTTCTTCAACTGCCCCTAAACGATGATTTTACTCCAGCGAATCAGCGCACTAAAACTGAAGGACGATTCATTGCGCTATCGAAGGGTAAAGATCCATTGGACCCGGCCGTTCTTGAAAAAGGGAGAGCCATATCCATTATTGGTGAAATCATAGGCAGTGAAACCATCCAAGTGGGAGAAGATGAAAAAGAGGTTCCTCTCTTTGAAATGAAAGATCTGACCATATGGGACGAAGAACGTTATTGGGGACGCGGATATTCCGGATTCGGGTGGGGCCGTGGTTATCCTGTGGACTTTTACACCGGGTATCGTCCGCTCGTCTATCCCTATTATTGATGTGTTCATCAAGAGAGAACCTGCAGCACCGCGATGGACCCGTTCGTGCTGTCAGGATGGTGCGCGCGCACGGTCCCATCCCACCCATGCTACTGGATTCTAAATGATCGGTTTCTTTGACTCTCATCGATTGCCGGGCCTTGCAAAAAGCCCTCCACCCCTTTTCCCAAAGCTCAATCCTCTCCAGGTGGCAGCCACATTCAATGTTCCCTATGAGGTTCGAACGAGCAGAAGTTTTAGATAATTTCCTGATATCGGGTTTGGGAAGGACCCGCAATCCTTAAATGGCAAACGGGCAGAAGGTTTTGACGAATGCGAAGGCTTGATCGACGGTGAGATTGCGCACGTCATGAATGGAGAGTTTTTGACGTACACTTTTTGAATTTTTGCCTGAAACTTTTTTTCTAGACCTTCCGCGCAGGGCATAGGAAGGTCCGGGAGAAATTTCCGTCAAGCTCTAGAAAGCCGTTGCCTCCAGGCAATGCAAAAAGAAGGTGGATGAGGTAAGGTGAAAAGCAATAAAATTCAGCATTGCCATGAAACTCGCATTTTTCCCAGAGACAGGAGGGACATCCTAATCGCAATGCGAACGATTAACGGCATTACGATCGAATGTGTTCGTGGGAATATCGCAAACCAACCCGACATGGACGCCGTTGTCAACGCGGCCAATCCCGAGTTGCGCAGTGGTGGGGGTGTGGCCGGTGCGATCCACCGCGCGGCTGGGCCCGGTTTGGAGGAAGAGTCCTGTGCGCTTGCCCCGATCCTCCCCGGCCAGGCGGTTGTCACCAGTGCGCACGGACTGCCCAATCTGTATGTCATTCACTGCCTGGGACCGGTTTACGGGAGGGATGAACCGGCCGAAAGTCTTCTTGCCGCCTGCTACTTGAATGCCCTTCGCCTGGCCGAACAACGGGGCGTGCGGTCAATCGCCTTCCCCGCCATTTCCACAGGTATTTTCGGCTATCCGATTGAAGCCGCGGCACGGGTTGCGCTGAAGGCGGTTCTCAAAAAGGTGTCACGGTTGTCCTCCGTCACGCACATCCGGTTCGTGTTGTTCGACGAGGAAAGTCAACGGCGTTTTGAACGCATCCTTGGAGAATGTGCCGACCTACAATCCTCCTCCGCTGAGAAGTCATCAGGAACGATGGGAATCCTAAGGGATTCTCTTGCCGATAGCGGGAAACACCTCGAACCTTCCACCTCTCCAACCTTACTGAAATACTTGACCACGCCTTCTATGCAGGACGAACGAGGCAATGGCCTTGCGCTCTTCACCGATCTGTACGAGCTGACGATGCTCCATGCCTATTTCGAGGAGGGCATGATGGCTGACTCCGTCTTTACCCTCTTCGTTCG
>DOFS01000341.1 GCA_003523945.1 Nitrospiraceae bacterium
GATGTTTTCCTTTTGGTAAAAAGGATCCATAGGCTTCATGCACTGCATGGGAAATGGTCGAATTCTTTATGGGGCGACCATTGACGAAAATTTCCTGCGGCGCCCGAGACGCTCGTGCATGGTGGGGGCTAACGGTAAACCCTGTGAGTTGAAATGAACCGGCGTTATAGGTGACGGGGAGATAGCGGTCAAGGAACTCTGGTCCGTAGATCTGCAGCAATCGATTTTGCAGTGTTGCCACGGCAGGGTATTCTAGCACCTTGTGATTCTGATGGCGTACTCGAAAGTGGATTCCCGGGTGCACGGCTGCGGCTTGTTGAATGACATAACAGATTTTAGAAAATTCCGTGGGAATGGTCTTGAGAAATTTCAGCCGTCCGGGGGTATTAAAGAAGAGGTCTCGCACCTCAACCTGGGTGCCTTGAGACCCGGTATATTCTTGAACCTCCCAGGCCGTACCCCCCATGGATTGGGTGTGGGTACCAAGGGTACTTTCGGGTGGAACGGTCTTTAAGGAAAAACGAGAAACGGAAGCGATGCTGGGAAGTGCTTCACCCCGGAACCCCATTGTCGTGAGTGTCAGAAGATCTTCCTCGGATCGAAGCTTGCTGGTTGCAAAACGCTGACAGGCCAGTTGGGCATCCATTCGTGTCATGCCTGCCCCATTATCAATAACCCGAATGACTCGACGACCACCGTCTTCGACGTCAACGGTAATCAACGTGCTGCCAGCATCGAGGCTGTTATCGATGAGTTCTTTCACCACGGAGGCGGGCCGTTCAACCACTTCTCCCGCGGCAATACGACATGACACGGTATCTGGAAGAATTTGGATTTTTCCAGTTACGGTCGAAATCATGGAATTCCAAGCACGGGGCGATTAGTGTGAGAAAAAGGAAGCAACGATTCGCGGAAAATCAAGACAACCCAGATTTTTTTAATTGTTCTTTCGCTTGGGTGGACTCCGGTGAATCTGGATAATCTTGGATGATGGAGTTCCACAATTCCTGAGCTTTTGAGCGTTGGTCGGTCTCCAGCATGATCTGTCCGAGCTTGTATAAAGCGTGGCTGCGGTATTTGCTGGTCGGATATCGGCTGACAACTTGTTCCAGGGCCTGTTTGGCTGGGTCGTAGTGTTTTTGAATGTAGAACGATTCCCCAAGATAATAATAGGCTTGAGGGGTTAATGTAGTCGATGGGTAGTTTTTAACAAATCGTTGGAATTCCACCGAAGCCCGGTCATAATTTCCGTTGAGGAAAACCTTATAAGCTGATCGAAAGGCCGACGCCTCATTTTCCCCTCCTGTGCTTTCTTTGGGGGATGTAGGTGCTGTGGGTATTCCCGTTTGAGTTTCTTTTGGATCAGGAGAAGGGCTTGTAGCGTTGGGAGTATTGACTTCCGTTGGCTCTGACAGGGAACGTGGCTGATGAATGACATTGTCTATGCGGCCTTCCAGGGCCTTTACCCGAATGGAAAGATCCTGATCCCGGCGTTGAGTGGTGGAGCGGGTTTGTTCAATTTGTTCCCGGAGCATGGCACTCGTCCGTTCGAGCTTCTCCAGTAGGTGTCGGGTATCGAGACTGGCTTCTTCTTCTGTTTTAATGAGTTCTCCCACCAAGAAGTCATGTTCGTCCAATTGTGATTCAACTGCCTCTATGCGGTCGATAGTTTGTTGTTCCAGCTTGTGGGAAGCTTCCTGTTGAAGAATGAGCGTTTGGACTTGTTTTTGAATGTCAGTCAGATTGGGTTCGGAAGCACAACCCCACCCGCCCAACAGGGCTATGGCTATAAAAAGGGTTGTTTTTGAAAATGTGTGGGTCATGCTATTCCGAGCTCAGTAACAAATGACAGCTGACTTTAACGAATCCATCGTCATGAAACACTTTATCATATCAATTGCCGAGGAGTTGGGACAAAGGGTTTTGTGCCGGTTTAAAGGTCTATTCGGTCTTTCCCCCTGAATATTAAGTGCACATCTCCCTATTTTTGTTGTTTGGCGCTTTGTAGGTGATTGACTCTCTGAGCTATTTGGCTCAAGCGATCCTCATGCTGGTCCACCCGCTCACCTAATTTGGTCCCTATGGTATTGATCACATCACGCAACTTATTGACGGTTTCTGTTAACTGGTTGAGGTGAGCCAGGTTGGTTTGTGAGGTGTCAGCAGTCCCCTGAACTTGTTGGAAAGAGGTCATGGCTCGATTTAGGCGCTTTTCCTGGTCTTCAATGCGGGCATTTAGTTTCGTGCTGACATTTTCCAGTGCTTGGGCAACTGATTGGATTCCGCTGTTGACTTCCTCAAGGTGCGTATTGGTCAATTGAGTATCAGAGTCAAGTTTTCCCACGAGCCCAGATTGATGAGTTTCCAGATTTTGTAATCGGGAGCCTATGCGCTCGACTGTTTGGTTGAGTTGATCGGTGAGTTGGTTGACGGCTTGCACTTGTTGAATTTGGTCTTGTAGGTCTCGTTTCAACTGTTGGAATTGTTGGATTGTCTGGTTGAGTGCTTGGCCTGTCTCTTCTTGTTTTGCCAGACGACTGGAGAGTGATTGCCTGGTTTGATCAAGTGCTTGAGAGATGGAGTTGAGACTGGCATTGACCTCGGTGAGGTGCGTTGAAGTTTTTTGAGTATTGGATTGGAGTTGTTCGGACAGAGCGGTCTGGTGTGTTTCAACCGTATTCATCCGTTCCGAAAGCCGTCCTGTATGTTGAATTATTTCATCTCCGCGTTTCCCGAGTAAGCTCCCCATGACTTCCTGAGCTTCTCGAAGCTTGAGAACTGATTGGGAAAGCTCTTGTACGTGAGAGGCCTCCGC
>DOFS01000095.1:0-2660 GCA_003523945.1 Nitrospiraceae bacterium
TGATGTATTTGTTTCGTTAAATTTCTCACCTCTTCTATGTTGCCCTCATGTTGCGCCATCATGGCTTTCCGCAAAAGGTCGCGACCTTTCATCAGGTCTGCCTCCGCGGCAGTCTGAATTTCCGGAGAAGCCAGAGTCCCTCCCAGTGCGGCTTTGTGAAAGGCATCCCATGCATTATCCATGGAATGGCCCGCATCATGGATAAGATGTTGGGCTTCGGCGAGGCTATCCTGAGTTGGCCGGATTGGCTCGGCCGCTGCGGGGTCGGAGATTGTGACTAGCAGTAAGATCGCAATAGGCAATAGGTGTTTCATGACAACCTCTTATTAAGAATTTTCTCCTCAATCTTCTTTCCCGCCACTCCATATCAGGATTTTTTCGGATAGGGTACGATCACGTTGAGTTCCTCAGACGTATTTTGGATAAGCTTCGGAACCTGGTCTCCACCCGGGGACACCCCATTCGCACTGTCTCCTGGTTTCTTACTGAAGAGGAATGACCGAGAAGCTGGGTTCTCGTTGAACTACTTGATTGTGCTTGCCAGCATAAGACGGCTCGCAAAGAGTGATGGGTGACGAGGCAGATCTTATTGATGCTGCCTCGTCAGAATCTTATCCGAAATGCTTACATCATCTTTTTGATGACATCTCGGGTGGCCTTATACTCCGCATTTTCCGGGTCCTCCTGGAGGGCTTTCTCTATTGAGTCAAGCGCGTCCTTCCACTTTTCTTCTCCCATGCTGATCAGAGCATGCATGAAGTGATATTGCACGTACTGCTCCGGTTCTTTGGTGGCTGTCTTGGCACACCGGAATCCCAATCCCACACCATAACTATTGTTCATGGGTTGATTCCAGAATCGATGCGTCGTGGTAATACTGTTGACTGGAGCATTCCAAGACCCTCCGCGGATCACCCTCTTTTCACCAGTTGTCAAGCGGTCCACGTAAAGCCCAGTACCTCCAAGCCAAACAGGTTTTTCCGGGCCGTTAGTATTAACGGCGAAGGATCCCTTGTCATAAAATCGGGGATCATACCAATCATACACCCACTCAAATGCGTTTCCAGCCATGTGGTGCAGACCGTATGGGCTGGCAGCTTCTGGCAGGGAATCAACCGGCATGGTGGAAGGTTGATTTCTACCGAAGTTGGCGAGTTTGGGGTCGAGCTGGTCTCCCCAGGGATAA
Source organism: Nitrospiraceae bacterium (assembly GCA_003523945.1). GTDB lineage: Bacteria > Nitrospirota > Nitrospiria > Nitrospirales > UBA8639 > Nitrospira_E. Next base: position 1,187 of record DOFS01000095.1, read on the forward strand.
CGATAGCCTTGGGGGCCACGCGCTGCATTTTCCCACTCGGCTTCAGTGGGCAAGCGTGCACCCTTCCACTCACAGAAGGCTGTGGCGTCGGCATAGTTTACGCCCACCACAGGTTGGTCAGGCTTATTCAGGCGAGGGTCGTCCCAGTAGGCGGGCGCAGGATGGTTTGTCGCCTTCATGAATTCCTTATACTCGCCATTGGACACTTCGTATTTATTAATCATGTAGGAACCCAATTCCACTTGGTGCGCCGGACCTTCATCATGAAAGGCTTCAGCAGACCAGGGTTTGAGCTTGCTCCCCTTCGCTTCTTTGGGCATGACCTTATCGATGCCCATGATGAATTTGCCGGATGGAATGTGGACCATCTCGTTGGCTAGCACAGACCCGAATGACATGAGAACGGCCGGCACGATGAGAGCGGATGCGAACGATCGAATTTTGAGTTGATCGCCCACTTGTCTTTTTTCAGCGAGTGAGTTTTTGAACATCATCACTTCTTACCTCCCAGGTAGAACTTAAGATTAATAATAGATTTTAAATGTGACACTCCGTCGCATGAACCGCCGGCCCGGCCTGTAACATTACACACAGACATCTTTACCTCCTTGCTCTCTGAGTTCTCTTGGATATAGGTCGGTGTTTCGTATCATTCTGAGTTTTCCGGGCTGGCACCGGTCTTTTGCTGGGCCCCCGGGTCCTCCCATCTGTCGGTTGCAGGGTTATAGACCTGCCCTCTCAGTGCAAAGTTCCGTTGGTAGGCAATAATCTTCCAGATCTCCTGATCCGATAACTTTTTGGACCAGCCCTCCATTGAGGTCATGGGAACTCCCTCTTCGATGCGCCAAAACCAGTAGGAATCGGAGAATCTCCTGACTCTTCTTGCATCAGATAGGTCAGGGGCACCCCTTTTGGTTGGTTTTCCATCCCTACCGTGACATTTGGCACAGTTCACGAAAGGTTTTGTCACCCCTTGATAAAGCAGGCGACCCTCCGACAAAACCTTGGCGTCGTTCCACCAACCTTCTGGCATGTGCTTGTCGGCAAATTCAAGCGGAACGTCTAAGGTTGGCCGCGAAGTAGTACCCCCTTGACCGCACCCCATTATAAGGAAAACGGCTAAGCAATTGAAATATAAAAAAATGCTTGGATGGTATCTCATTGAAGCGGTGAATATATTTTTTGTTAGTGAGAAGTTCATGGCCGCCCTGTAGAAATTGATCCGTACGATGGAAAATTTATTTTTAAGGAGATTTTCGATCCGTGACTTTTTAATTAACTAGAGATTGGATACATGACTCCATTACTCAGTTCATCATTTTGAAATGGCCTGCAGATTGGCAAATTGACGCCTCTTCTTGGGTTGCGGCTGTGGCAGGGTCTTTGAGAATCGGTGTTTCATAATTACCGGGTCAATCACATCACCACATTGTAAACACTTGGCGACAGGAATTTGAAAATCGCAGGTTCCCTC
>DOFS01000095.1:2874-3930 GCA_003523945.1 Nitrospiraceae bacterium
GTTTGGTTTGAATTCCCATTTTAGCGCCTCCTCGAATGATGATCACCTAGATAAATCATCAAACATTAATGTTTGTCTATTCTATGTTTAAACTTTTAGCATTATGTTCAATGTTTGTCAATTGTTTAATATTAAAATATTTGACATACATTAGACCTTATAGGTATATTTTGCTATGGCACTGTATAGAATTCAACGATTCTCAAAACTTACGGGAATTTCCACCCATGTGATACGCGCCTGGGAAAAGCGCTATGGTTTAGTAGATCCTGCCAGGGGAGCTAATCGCTACAGACTTTACCAGGATGAGGACGTTCGGCTTTTCAGATACCTCAAATCACAAATCGATCAAGGTATGAGCATTGGGCAACTCGCAGAATCCGGCAGGGAAGCTCTACTCAGGCAAGCTCAACAGGACTGGATTAAAACGGCGGTTGAGACGCCACATTCGGAGGGCTTGATTTCCGAGTTGATTCAGACGATCCAGGAGGGCAATCGGCTCGCCTTTCAGCGAAAACTGAATGGAGCATTGGCTGTCATTCCGTTTGAGGAGGCGCTGCATCGCTTCCTGCTACCCCTGCAAGAGAGGGTAGGCCAGCTGTGGCATGATGGAATGGTGGGGGTGGCCCAGGAGCACTTCGTTTCAAACCAGGTCAAGCAGAAAATCTTTTCAGCCCTGAATCAATTTCAGTTATCGGAGGGAGATCCACATGTAGTTGTGGCCTGTCCGGCCCAGGAGTGGCACGAGATTTCGGCAATGACGGCAGCCTACATTTGTGCGGTGCGTGGATGTCGCGTTCATTATTTAGGGGCTAATCTTCCCATTCCCGACCTGGCCAAATTTTGTGACCAGTTTCGTCCATCGTCTGTTCTCCTTTCCCTGACTGTCGATCGTTCCCTCACAGAGGCCAGGATGATGGTCAATGAATTAGCCTCACTTGTCCAACCCCTTGCCCGGATCGGCGTCGGTGGGCAATTTGCGCAAGCCCATTCCTCTCTCTTTATGAATGAAAAAATCACGGTTTTTCCAGACATGAAATCTCTGGAGGCCTTTGT
>DOFS01000095.1:4110-9030 GCA_003523945.1 Nitrospiraceae bacterium
CAACTTACCTTGGCCGCTTGTGCATTCATTCCATAAGGAAGGAATGCGGGTTTTCATGATCAGAGTTCAGGTCTCAAGTACGTTGACGAACTTGATAGCCATTTCTGAATTTCATTTCAAACCAAACAATTCCGCCAGCATGAAATCATTCCATAAGCTTGAGGGGAATGGGTGCCAAAAAATGTCTGCCCCAGCATTTTCCATGGCAACTCAGGCAAGTGGCTCCTGGAATTAGCCGAACTCCTGACCCTTTCAAAAAGGCGCACGTGAAAAATGCGCGTTAGTTATGAGTGGGCCGGGCTTGCTGGCGGTCAGGAAAGCAAAACCTCAAAAATCGGGTAAGGGAACGGGTTTAAGGTAATAGATTACGGAATAAAGCTTCCTTTTTATCTAAACAAGCCTTCCCGCCAGGCACTCCGGTGCAAACTTAATAAAAATTAGTATTGTCTAATGTTTTGTTAAACATTGTTTGATAATGTAAAAGGTTTGTTTGTACGGTGGGAATATGCAGAAAGGCTATGAGGGTTTTGAAATCGAGCATTTCCCCAAAGCCTTTCATAAATTTATAACCCACAACCCACAGGAGGCCTTATGAAAAGGTTAAACCTTCAAAGTCCTAAGTTTTTAATCATGGGAACTCTGGTTCTTGCAATGGCCTACCCGGTCATGGCGGCCAAGGGACCGACCACGGAAATCGTGATGAAGGGAAATGGTTACCAGATCACTTCCTCCAGCTCTGCCGGAACCCTGGGGCCGGGATTCACCATGGATGCCGGCATGACCAACACCATAACCCTGAAGAATGAAGACACGACCCCCCACGAATTTGTGTCCAAGTCATTCAAACACATGGACGTGGTGGTATCGGGAGAGACAGAGGCGGTTAAGGACGGAGCCGCCAGCGGTTGGAAAATTATGCCGGGAAAAACCGTGGTACTTAAGGTCACCCCGAAAGTGGGGGAAAACTTTGGAGGCAGCTGGGATGTGTTCTACTGCCCTATCCACGGGAAGGGCAACATGAGGGGTGAAGTGATCGTCGCGGATTCCAGAACCGGAACCGGCGCATTTTAACCTTCGACCGTTAGGATAATGACAATGGAGGCCCTGGATCGTCCAGATCCAGGGGCCCCCTTCATATTGATTGAGTCAACAGCCACAGAATACCATGAAATTGTGAGCAGCACGTTTGACTTCAGTCACTTTGTCTGATACAAAATACCCTGAAGCGAAGTAACGATGACGTTACTTTTCCTGAAAATGAAATATAGGACAATGGACGTCCGATTCCTCTCAAGGGGGTTGGGCGTTTTTTTTTACTCGAATGCAAAAAATGGGTGATGCGCCGAGGGAACTGACATTTTGAATCGACAATCTTCCCATACGAACGGTTTAGCAATTAGGTAAGAAACAGAATTCATACTCCATCATTCGAGGAGCGATCGGTGGGGAAGGTGGCAAGGGCGCCACTGCTCGGGCAAGGCGGAAGAATCCGACCGTAGCTCAGGCAGGTGGCGTTTTTTTTTGTTGGATAACTGAACAACCTGGTCAAGGAGAACGCCATGCATACGGTGGACGTCGAACGGATGATAAAACTGGCAGAGAAAAAAGTTGAGTACCTCCGAAGTAATCCCATCGGATATTTCGTCTTATCCGCCGTGGCAGGAATTTATCTCGGGTTTGGGATCTGTTTGATTTTTAGTGTCGGCGCTCCATTCTGGGCCGGAGGCTCTGCCGGATTGAAACTCGTGATGGGCGTGTCATTTGGCATTGCGCTTACCCTCGTCATCTTTGCGGGATCGGAATTGTTTACCGGAAACAATATGGTGTGCGCACTTGGTGCTCTGGCGAAAGCGATTACGATGAAACAGGTCGGGCTGATTTTTTTCTGGTCCTTTGTCGGCAATCTCGCCGGGTCGTTGGGGTTGGCCTGGTTGGTTGCACAATCCGGCGTGGTGGGAAGGGCGCCGCAAAGCGAGCTATTGCTGCACGTCGCATCGCTCAAAATGAATCTCCCGATGGGGGAACTGTTTATTCGCGGGATTCTTTGCAACTGGCTGGTGTGTTTGGCTGTGTGGACGGCTGCACGCACGACCAATGATGCCGCCAAAATCATGCTGATTTTTTGGTGCCTCTTCGCGTTCATCGGAAGCGGGTTTGAACATAGCATTGCGAATCAATCACTACTGGGAATTGCGTTATTTCTTCCACATGGTCCGGATGTTTCCTGGGCGGGGTTTTTCTGGAATCAGATGTGGGTCGTATCAGGAAATATCGTCGGCGGGGTTGTGTTTATGGGTGGTGCCTATTGGATCATCAGTCCTGTGCGTGGGTGGAGGAAGAAAACAGAAAAGGTCGTGGAAGGTGTGGAACCTGAATCGTCACGACAGATCTATCTCCCAGCGGAGGGGAAATTATTGTCTCAGCCCCTGGTTGTTAGGCGGAAAAATTAGGAAATACCACGGATTGTTGACGGAATCGAGAACGGCAACGGGAAGGGATTCTGATGAATAAGATTGAGGTGCTCAAGGGGGAAAAGGACGGCTTGGACATCAAAGAGGATATTGCCCGATATGCCGAATTAGGGTGGGAGGCAATCCCGGATGAAGATATTCAACGGCTGAAATGGTATGGATTATTTTTGCGAAATCCCACGCCGGGATACTTCATGATTCGCGTGCGGATTCCAGGAGGAAGAACCACGTCGGTCCAGATGCGCACATTGGCGCACCTTGCGAACACCTTTGGAAACGGCGTGTTGGATCTGACAACCCGTCAGCAGTTTCAGTTACGCCATTTGAAGATTGAGCATGTACCGGAAGTGTTTCGTCAAATGGAAGAGGCGGGCTTGTGCTCGTTGCAAACCGGCATGGATAACGTTCGCAACATCATGACTTGTCCAGTGGCCGGGTTGACCGCGCAGGAACAGCTGGACGCCACGGATCTGGTGAGGCGGCTCACAGAAGAACTGGTAGGACATCGGGCCTATTCGAATCTCCCTCGAAAGTTCAACCTGGCGATTACCGGCTGCCTCGACAATTGTTTACATCTTGAAACACAAGATCTGGCTCTGGTGCCAGCGACGGTTGAGGGGGAGGGCAGCCCGACCAACGGATTTAACCTGTTGGCCGGAGGCAAACTTGGATCCGGCGGGTACCGCATTGCCACCCCACTTGATGTGTTCGTGACTCCCCGGGAAGTCGTGGCGGTGACCGGAGCCATTCTTCGCGTCTTTCGGAATCATGGAAGCCGGGAATCCCGGACGACTGCGAGACTGGCTTTTTTGTTGGATGACTGGGGCGAAGAGCGGTTTCGTTTGGAAGTCCAGCGGGAAGTGGGATGGGAATTGTCACGAGCGGGGACCGATGCACGGAAGTCGTCAGTCAACGACCATATGGGCGTCTATCGGCAAAAGCAGTCAGGCTTGAACTATGTGGGGCTCAAAATTCCCGTCGGCCGTATTCAGGCGGATGATTTACAGGGAATAGCCGGTCTGGCTGAAACCTACGGCACCGGGGAACTACGGCTGGCGGCCAATCAAGCCGTGATCATGCCTCATGTTTCGGACCGCGTATTAGGAGATCTGACCGAAGAACCCTTGTTGCAGCGCTTTGTTTACAATCCCACGCCGGTACAAAAGGGCCTGGTCAGTTGCGTGGGGAGCGACTACTGTAATCTCGCAGTCATTGAATCCAAAAGTCGGGCGGTGGAAACCGCCAAACGAACTGAAGCGATGATCGGCACGCAGATGAAACCCATTACCATGCACTGGTCCGGATGTCCCGCAGGCTGCGGCAATCACCTCGTCGCCGATGTCGGCCTGTTAGGGAAAAAGGTCAGAGTCAAAGGTCAGATTGTTGAGGCAGTGGATATCTTTGTCGGCGGCCGGTCCGGTCCCGATCCCAAACCGGCAGTGAAGTTGCTGGAAGATGTGCCCTGTGACATGTTACCGGAAGTCTTAAGCGGCATCCTGCCCTATCATTCCCGCGAGAAAATGCATCGCACGAAGGCGAAGACCCTTCGCAAGTCTGGTCTGCCTCGTCGAGCGGTAGATCCGGAAAATAAAATAAGTGCCGTGCGCGAGAACCCAGCCGCCATTTTTGAACAACAAATATGAATTATGCGAACACTTTCATGATATTTCTCTCTATCAATTGGGTAGACGTAGCCAGGTTTCAAAGGTATTCTGATGTGGTGACCTTACCGACTGTTTTGCAAACGGAATGATTAAGCTTCTCGCCAAACTTCTCCGTGTGCTGAATTCCGAAACTAATCCAGGGCAAATTTCTTTGGGCTTGTGTTTTGCCATGATCGTCGGCCTCACCCCACTATTGAGCCTGCACAACCTCCTTGTGCTCCTGCTGGTATTTATTCTGCGTGTGAATCTATCGGCTTTTCTGTTGGGGCTGGCGCTGTTTACGGGGATTGCGTATTTGCTTGATCCGCTCTTCAACCTGCTTGGGTTGGCCGTTCTGACCGCTCCGTCCCTGACAGGTCTTTGGACCTCCCTCTATCAATCTGTTTGGTGGCGATTGGAGCATTTCAATAATTCTATTGTGATGGGTAGCTTGGTGTTTTCTGTTGCCATGTTTGTCCCTGCTCTTCTGCTTTCGAACCTCCTGATTCGTCGCTATCGGCAACATGTCATGGTCTGGGTCCAAAAAACCCGAATTATGCAAATGTTTAAAGCCAGCAAGTTGTATCGGACCTATGAAACCCTTTCGTCATGGAGGCCAGGCTGATGACGAAATGGATTCGGTGGTGGGGGCTTGGGGCGTTTGTGGTGTTTTCGGCCATTGTAGGGTGTGTGTGGATATTTTTTGTGGATGGATGGGTGAAAGGTGTAATCGAGGGGGCTGGGACAAAAGCTGTGGGAGCCAAGGTGGAGTTGGATGAGGCCGATCTCAGCCTGTTTCCGGCAGG
>DOFS01000165.1 GCA_003523945.1 Nitrospiraceae bacterium
GGTTTTTTACTGACCAAGCATCGATGCAAGTCCAGGGAAACCACCAGCCCAGGTTTCCCTACTAACCGTAACCAACGGGATAACGAAACAAACATATACCGGGCATTGGTCCGGCTGATTTTCTGAAAAATCAAAGCTTCTTTAAGAGAGGAAATCTGACGAATTTCCCCGCACAGCCAGGCTTTGACCGGCTCGGTCATAAAGGGGACTTCTGAGCCGGAGTCCATTTGACCCAAACACAGCCGGATCATGGCCATACGAAACTCCTGGCACATCTGAGTATCTCGATAGATGGCCCGTTCCAACCAACTATTTAAATCTCGCCGCAATAATGGTTCCGCCCGTTCATTCATGCGGGCGACGCCGGCCATACAAAATTCTTCCTTTTTCTCCGGAATCTGGTATCCATTTTCTTGCAGAAGTCGACGAACGAATTGTGAAGCCAGCTCATCCCATGGGATTTGGCGAGCAATCTGATGGAAAAATTTATCCATCATATGAATTTTGGTGTCTTTGGCATCAACCGAGATACACGCATACCCCTCCTGCTGTGCTAACGTCGCCAATTGGGTCTGGACGCCTACTCTGGCCGCATCCGAGTCTGTCACCACAAACTTGACCGATGAGCCTCCTTGCCCGACAAAGCGTTGAAGGTATTCTTGCCGAAGTGTGTGAAACCATTCTTGAGGCAGTAAATCCATTGATCGTATCCTTCACAGGTTAGAGAGTCGCATGTATATACGGATTGCTGTTTTTCAGACGGACAAAAAAACAGAGAGCTACTCACAAACCCAGAGCACCCATGAGCATGTGAATGCCCTTGCTGAAAAACCCGGTTATCCCGTCCTCTGAACATAATTACGAATGAATTGATTGCGAATTCAATTTCCGGGGGACTGGCAACTTCAATAACCCCCGGACTAGATGGATTCGGAGAGTGCCGGCTGAAGCGTGTCTTCCTGGGCACCTTCTAATTCATGATCTTCAGAATAATCTTGTCGAATTTCCGTTAATTCAATTTCAACTTTTTGTGTCGGGTCAAGACGCGTCAAATCCCATTCGGTAATCCAGCCCTTAACATATTCCCGCATTCGCGTACTGGATAAGCGCTCAATCGTGGGAACTTGAGGTGGTTCCCAGCCATATGCCGCGCCATGAATTGAACGAATTTGATGGTAGATTTCTTCCACAAGCTGGTCATAGGGTCCGACTAACGGTATGCGTTCGCATTCAATAAGTCGCATGCCCTGTTCAGCTTGTCGGGACAGCACCAAATCAGTTTCCGATCCGGTTTCACACAGCTTTTCCGGCACTTTACCCCGATCGCCTTTTTCATCCAGAATCGCACTTTGGAAGTCATCCGTCAGCGCCATCACCGCAGCCAACCCGGATTTATAACCGAGATCTGCAAAACTGGAGGCCTCCAGGCGCCCCAGCCACCTGGCCAATTCTGCATAGGATTGGGCTCGTTGCTTAAAGGAATACCGGCCGACAATTTCCGCTTCGTCGATCAGAAGAATCCATCCAGAATATCCCGCCGCAATCATAAGTCGTGAAACAAATTTAAACCGTTGCAGGGCCATCTCCATAGGTGAAACTCGTTCAAATCGATAGGAGACATGGGTATCACAGGATTTGAGATGTCGCTTAATGTCGGCATCGCTCAACGGATCCCCTGCCCAATATCGGATGATTCGATGACTTAATTCTGGGTCATTCACCATGCGTTCATACAAAAACACCGTCGCTGCAAAACGACCATCGATTTCCCCACCCTGTCGATGCACCCATTCATAAAATTCAGCGTATTGAGGACTCTTGAAATTCAAATCCGCCGCCACCTCTGCCAGGGCATCGCCTCGCTTGTGCGGGATATCCGCCGACCCAATTGCGGCTCGAAACATCAACGCGGGACTATATAGAGGCGTTTCCTTACTAATCACCACCTTGCTACACACAAATCCGGCTTCCAATGCCATCTGCCTCAGGGATTCGAGTAAATGCGATTTTCCCGTCCCGAATCCGCCTTCAATCAACATCCCTTTTGTGGTCCAACCCTTGTGAATACTAGCCTTGGCATCTTGTAGCATCTGTTGAAATTTGGATTTGACCATCGGCTGTTGACATCCCAGCGCTTTGACGACTTCAGGGCTCGGGACACCCGCCCGCAAGGATTCAATGACCCGTTGATGTTGTACATCTTCTTGGCGGGTTCCCACTTTTTCCAACAAACGGCTCTCCGCAAAGGTTTCGGTCTGGTCAGTCAGCCTGATCATCGGCGCGAAGGGATTTTGACGCGTCTTATCACGCACATCATCCCAAATACGAAGTTTTAAGGCCTCATAGCGATTCAGCCCCAAACGCTGATTTGAAAGAAAGGCTTGTGAGGTCACAACCACCACTAATAACCCTTCGATTTCATCGCTGCCATCAATGAATTGCCTTAACATCTCATACGCATCCATAACGGACGAGGAAGAATAGCTCAGGGAGGGAGACCCGGCTTCTTTGGTGTCTGTAAAGGCTGAAATATCCATGACAAGCACCAAGCCGGGCTTTCCTGACAAGCGAACCCAATGAGCCAGTGACGCAATGAGGTCGCGCGCATTACTGCGAGTGACCTTTTCAAAAATTAATAATTTCTTGAGAGTGGCCATTTGTTTCAATTCGCCGCGGAGCCAGGCCTTGATCGCTGCCGCCTCCAAAGACGGACTGTCCGGTGAACCCAACTGGGCTAAACACAACTGGATCATGGCCAATCGAAATTCCCGACTCATGTGAAAATCCTGAAATAATGTGCCCTCCAACCAGGCATTGATTTCCCGGTGCAGCGTGGCTTCATCGCAATTATTAAGCGAGGCCAGAGAAGACCAACAACATTTTTCCCGTCCTTCGGGAATCTGCCATCGATGTTCGCGAAAAAGTTTTTTAACATACTCAAATGCCAGGGAATCCCAATCGAGTTGCTTGGCCATTTCCTTAAATAG
>DOFS01000568.1 GCA_003523945.1 Nitrospiraceae bacterium
TCTTCCCTGTGCTCAAACGTGAGTATATCGATACAGGAAAGGGCCGGTATGTCTTCAGAGATTTCCCCTTGAGCAGCATTCATCAGGAGGCGGAAAAGGCTCATGAAAGCGCACGCTGCGCCGGAGAATTCAATAAATACTGGGAGATGCATGATGCGTTGTTTCAAAACCAGAAAGATCTCACCGTTTCTGCGTTGAAACAATATGCGACGGACCTCGGACTGGATGCCACGACTTTCGGGGAATGCTTGGATAGCGGCAAATACGAAGTGAATATTCAGAAGGATGTGGATGAAGGTGGAGGTGCGGGAATTAGAGGAACCCCATCGTTCTTTATCGGGAAAAGTGGCTCAGAAGACTCCATCACCGGAACGATTGTCCGTGGAGCACAACCCCTTATAAATTTTCAAACAATCATTGACCAACTCCTCGGTGATCAGGCAGGGGACGTTGGTGCCCCCTCCGTACCCGGTGAAGGTTCTCCCACTCCTTTGCCGTAAGCCCTATTCCCTGTTTACGAATCGGCAGGACTTTAGTGGCTTCTCAGGCTGAGAAGATCTGGTGCGTCAGTTGAAAGTCAAAAGCATGGGCATAAGAGCGTCCAAGGTCGTTGACTCAAACTCACCAACTATGCGATTTTCCTAACGGGGCGCCCGTAGCTCAGTTGGATAGAGCACCGGCCTTCTAAGCCGGGGGTCGCTGGTTCGATTCCAGCCGGGCGCACCAATAAAAACAACGTCTTATAAATTTATTCCATATTTGTATTTTCTTTAGGTGCGTATGGGGTGCGAGACGTTAAGCTGGGTATAATTAAAAATTCCGGAAAATGGAGAAAATGTATTATTCGAAATAAATTAATTGTTGCTTCCTCGTTCTAACCCGTCAGCTCTCCCTCCCTGTTAATTTCCATCTAGGCCCAAAAATCCTGGTCTAAAATAACAATTAAATTCTCGATATTATTCGGTTTTTGATTTAAGCTTCGGACTACAAAAAATAAATAACTACGAAACCTCAGAGCCGGAAAAGGGCTGGAAACGACCCAAAGGGGACATTTGACTATTTAGAAGTCGGTGCGGGCTAAGGCGCTGAAAGGAAACCTTCTAAAAAAAGTGATGACAGTTTGTATGAAAAGTCATCTCCTTCCCTAAACCTTAGGACCCATGTAACAGAATGGGGTAGTCGGTTTCCGTTTTGCCTGCTTTCGGTCCCCTAATTCTATTTTCTCTTTGGCAAAAAAGCACAAATTGAAATAACAGGTTAAAAAATGGAACGTCCCCAAACCCGTCAAAAAAAAACCTACCTTACACTTTCTTTTGAAATGGGTGCTTTTATTGAAAAATTTTCATGTTTTTGTGAGCATAAGGACTACTTTTCACCAGACATCCTCAAACTCTAAAGTCAGAATGGAGGTTCCAAATGCTTAAAAGGCAATCTTGTCAGTCTTCCCCTTTCTCCATGTTAATTCTCTCCATGGTGTTTTTGTTAGGGTGCATGCATTCGGAGGTCTATGCTCAGACGATTTCACTGTCACCAGACCCTTTAAATCTCTTAACCAATAGTTCTGGAGAAATGAGTGTGACTCTAGATGCACCTGCTGCACCCGGTGGAGTACTCGTTAATTTAACTTTGGTTGGTGCTTCTTTTGTCACAGCACCCTTTTCAATAATTATTCCTGAAGGTGTTAGCACACAAAACTTTTCAATAAATGCCGGTGCTAGTCCAGAAACGGTGGATATATTTGCAAATACAACCGGATTTGTTGGAGATTCAGCCACTATTAATGTGACAGATGGAACACCAGAAAATAATTGCAAGATGGAAGCGACCACGGTTAAGAAGGCAGCTGAAACTTATGCCAAAACTGCCAAAAAATTAAGACGTTTATGTAAGAATCAAGACTTCACTTGTGAAACGGTATTAGCACAAGCCACTAGTGAGCTTGACCAGTTAAATTCCTCTCACGCCAATTTATTACTTGCGTGTTCGCCCTGAACAGGGTTGAAAATGCAGCACCTTCAAGATTTGGAGACGATGGGCCTCAGCATGAGGCCCATCGCCCTCTGGAGGAAGGGTAAAACAGTCGGCCGATAAATTTAAAAGTCTAAATGGGCATGCACAAAGCCACGATTGCACTGCAGGTCATCAGAAAAAGGCCATGACTGCGCTATGTAATTCAATGGGCGATAGCGTTACATTTTCGCTCTTTTATAGTCATCTCAGGTGTCTGCTCCTGGCCGAATGTAGACATGTCGGTTACCGACCGCAGCGAGGGAAAATGAGTAATTATTTCCTAACATGTAATTCTTCGTTTAGGAGAACGGTTACATTTTGAGCCATTAAAAGTAATCATAATGGATCTTTTAAGGACAAAAAGCGGTCAAAATGTAACAGAATGACCCATTCTGTAACTTGCTGATTAATAATATTTAAGAGGAAGAGATGGTGAGCAATTCTGAGGAAAAGGCTACCGAGTTTCAAAATGCTCTAAAGGTGATTGTGACAAATGCGGCAAGGTTGTACGAGGATGCAAAAATCTTGGAAGAATGGGATCGATTTCCGACCTCTTACGCATTGGCTGTTCTAGCACAGGAAGAGTACGGTAAGGCCTTTATCGTTCACTTAGTAGCCGATCACAAGGTGCCGTGGACACCAGAACTCGAAAAAGCTTCTCGTGATCACTTGTGTAAGCAACTTGTGGCACTTGTCTTGGAATATATTAACCGGAAGGACTTCATTGAGCTCATGGATGAACCTGATCGATTTCGCGGAGCAAGCAGCTTACCTTCCCATGTTTTCAGTGCCATTGAAATCGTAGTTTATGAACGTGTGCGAAGATGGTCTCGCAAGGATTGGGTAGAAGGATCAAAGATTGACCCCGTTGCCAATAGGATAGCACGAGGGGTTATAGACAGGGAAAAACAAACCGGTCTTTATGTCCTTTTGGGAAACAAAGGTCAGGTTAAGAGAAGGCCTGATATGATATCGCGAGAAAGATGTCATGTAGAACTTGCTCGCGCGGAGCGCGTCAGCAACGCATTTTACTTGTTGGATGACAAAGTCAAACGAGTGGCGTCATTCGATTGGGAAAAGATCGTTCCCCTCTTTCAGGTCCTTCTGGGAGAGATGCCGTTGGATGAATTTAATCAGAAATGGTGGGCTTAGGACGATAAATGTAACCGACTACGGCCTTCTGTTACATTTTCCGCTCTTTTCGTCATCTCAGATGTCCGCTTGTGGCCGAATGTAAACATGTCGGTTATCGACCCAAAGCGGACGTTAGTTAAGCAAACTGGATATAGCATTGAAATGCAGAACTCTATAAAAACGCCCAGAGAATTTTTTGATCGGGTTGTTACTCCTGACTGGGAAGAGTTAAAAAAAACCCACATGATGTACGCATTGCTATTCATACGAGTATGTCGCTTCATCACCTTAGAGAATGGGTTTTTAAAGCGCGCCTGTCAAGACATTTAGATTTTTCTCAATATTGTGGCGATCTATATTAGCGTTGCTCGGATTTAAAAGTAATTCGTGATCTTGCCTCTAATGCCAAACATTTCCCTCCGGACCACGGCAAAGCCGAAAAATTGGAAGTAGGTGCTTCTGCTGCGCCCACTTATCCTGGCGCTCCTACCGCCCTTTGGGGTGTATTCCGTTGGGGAGAAACTGAACAAAATCAGATCATAGCCAAAAAAGATGACGGCTCCAAACAATGGTTGATACCTATTATTTTGAACGCCTATTCTTTTTGGAAAAAAGAACTCCTTGATAATGGCTGGTAGCAGGTGCATGGGATTTAAATATCCGCTAATGGCTGCGGTTTCAACCGGTCGCTGCAACATCTAATCTCTAATAATAGAGAGGAGGATGTTGAAAATGAAGCGGCGCCCAAGGATTTATTACACAGAAGAACAAAAAGCCTTAATGTGGGATCGCTGGAAGAAAGGTGAATCTCTGGAGTCGATTGCGCGGTTATTTGATCGGCATCATCCGTCGATTGAACGTATCCTTCGAGAGCATGGGGGGATACGCCCGGCAGAGCGTCGACGATCATCATGCGCACTAACCCTGGCGGAGCGGGAGGAAATATCACGCGGCATAGCTACAGGTTGCTCCATTCGTTCCATCGCAGCCTCCCTGAATCGTGCGCCTTCGACCATCAGTCGGGAAATCAAACGCAACCATGGGCAAGGCGGTTACCGGGCAAGTCAGGCTGATC
>DOFS01000103.1 GCA_003523945.1 Nitrospiraceae bacterium
CGTCTTCGGTAGGGATTCTGACCTCCGGGGGGCATGGAATGCCCTCGAAATATTGCATTCTCCAGGGATCAGCTTCACAAATCGGCATATTCGTCCCTTCCCTCCAATGTCTTCATCACCGACGTTGTCTCTATTCATTCTATGCGAGATGGGATCATGCAACAAGCGTTGGGTCCGCCAATTTTTTTCAGGGGTATCCGACAATGCTCGCTACCTGATATCTGCGTCAGAAGGCAGGATCGTCATGGACATGTTGTAGGTGACTGTCTTCCATGAGGCAATTGCTCGTGGTTTGACTGCTGCTGAAAACCCGCCGCCATTTAAGGCGAAAAATACATTCCGGAACTGTCCTTGAAAAGTATTGGGTTGGGACTTGAGGTGCCCGGCATAAGTTGATCCGGACTGCGGGGGAGTAAACGAATCAAACTGATAGCTGCGGGGCCAGGTCCAGGAGGTGGTAACAGTTTTTTTTCTTCGAGCTTTCTCAAAGTAGATTCCATTTAGAATCCAAGGGGCCTAACCCTTCTTCTATCTGGCCACAGAACCTTGGACCCTGAGGCAGGATGACGGTCTCATGACGGGTTATTCAGCACACGGCTTGTTCCTCAAATAGCTGAATGGGTCATTTTCAATTAGGTTTTTTACGGGAATTAATTCCCCAACCTCAAGCGTTAAAATGACTCGTAAATTTTCGCTTTCCTGTACACATGGCCGAATGGAAAAAATACAGATTAGTCACAGAGGGAAGCCATTCTTCGCGATTAGGTCGGATCCACCGGTTCCCGTGGATGTTCCGAATTCGCCTTCACTAGAAGACCGGTCTTCGCTTGAAAGTTTTCACGATAAATTTGGAAGACCGCAAGAGCGATCCCCAGCAAAATCGGACCAAGAAATAATCCGAGAAAACCAAAGTAGGCCAGGCCCCCTAATGAGGAGAAGAACAGAAACAAAACGGGCAAGTCCGCTTTCGACCCTACGAGGAGGGGTTGTAGCAAATTGTCCATGAGCCCGACCAATCCGACTCCAACCCCGACCATGACCAACCCTTTCCAAACGGGAGCCGTCCATAACAGGTACGCGGCGACCGGGCCCCAGACTAATGCGGTGCCTCCAATAGGCAGAAGAGAAAAAAGTGCGCTCAAGGCACCGAGAAATACCGGAAACGGGACGCCCAGCGCCCAAAAGGCGAGCCCTGCTGTGAAGCCTTGTGCCAGGGCCGTGAGCAGTGTGCCCTGAACCACGGCCACCAGCACGTGGTCAAGGCGATTCATAATCACCGCCTTGTAGCTTTCCTCGATAGGAAGGGCTTCGTAAAAGGCCTCATAAAGCCGATGGCCGTCGCGAAATAAAAAGAACAGGGTAAATAGAATCACAAAGAAATCCATGATGAGATCAATGGTGTTCTTTGCCAATCCACCGACGCTGGACAGGAGGACCCCGCTCACGGCCTTTCCTCCCTCAACCAGATTCTCCTGAAGATCCCCATAGGCCACGACAAATTTTCCCAACACTTCTTGCGAGAGATGGCCGATTAGCGGTAGTCCTGCGACAAGATGGGGGAGTCTCTGCAGGCCACCTTCCTCTACCCAGGTCATGGCGAGCCGGTACGCGTTTATCGTTTCTGTAATGACCAGAAATGTGAGATATGCCACGGGCAACACCGCCAGCAACATCACGCTAAGCGTGCTCAGGGCAGCAGAGGCGGTCGTGCGGTCTCCCAGCATTTTGGTCAGCCACTGATAAAGGGGGTAGAAGAGACGAACCAAAATCATGGCCCACAAAATTGGGGTCATAAACGGAGCAAAAATAAGGGCCAATACATAGAGAAGGAGAAAACACAAGACGAGGAAGGCCGCTGAGAGAATTTGTGGAGACATTTATGGAGACGCCGCCAATGTATAACGTATCAGCAATCCTGAAAATATTTTCTCGGGGGGAGAGGAAAGAACCATGGACACTTTTATTGCCACTTCGATAATAAGCATTGGCATTTCAGGTTTATCATAGGGGGCGAAGTATTCCCAGTTCAAGAAACCAATCTTTAGTCGTAACTCACTTGCCGGGACGGTTCGGTTTTCTGTTCTTGGTTCAAGGGGGAATGCTAATGAATGATTATAAGGAGTCGTGAGCTCAATCTTTCATGCGAGTGACTCATAATAACACCTACGTCGGGGAGGGGCCGCATTTTTGTAGGGCCATATCAAAATGAGAGAAAAATTATTAAGATCATAGTCTGTATCCCTGTTGTAAAACGTGGAGGAAGGGTTTGTTGATTTCCACGGCAGGGTTCAATGCGCGGATTCTCTTTTGATTGTTTTCCCAAGTTCTTTTGAACTCTGAGGGCTGATTGCGTCCAGTCACTCCTGTACCTTGAGGTGGTTGACGACTTTATCTACCCCAAACACAAACCAGGCATCGTTTTCGGCGGCCCGTCGTTGCACCTCATTGCTGACCAATCCTTCGAGTGTAACAATCGACTGTTTGGTGCCGACCCGAATCTGGTCGGCCTGAACAAGCGGGTCTTTGGTTAAGACCAGGTGGACCGTATCTAACAGTTCCTCGTCATTGTCTTCTTCGGGGGGCTCCACCGCCATTCCGTTGACGACATCGCGGCTCCCCGGTACCCACCAGGCAAGCACTCCTGCAAGACGCTTTTTCGCAAGGCTGGGTACATGATCATCAAGAAGCACAACGCCGTCAGTGACGGAAAGTTCGATGGCACCGGTAGTTTGGGTGGCCGCCTCACGGATCGTTTCCACTTTGCCTTTGTTTCGGATGCGAAGGGCGCAATTTTGTAAGGCGGGGTCCTGAAGCAGGACGTCTCGCACTGACCTTAAAATGGCCCCATCTCCTATTCTGACGGCCGGGGTAACATGGAGGCGGTCGACAATGCCTGTGACCCCGGGAGTCGCAATGGCTAACCCCATGGTCAGTTTCTTTGCGGCGATATCCTGGGCTTCTCCCTCAAGGGTGAGGACATCGTCTTCGTACCGCATGGTCACGGGATGAGTGTGAAGGTTAATACGGGGTTCATGTTCCAATGCCGCCTGGACTGCCTTAATGATATGGTGATTGTTTGCCATACGTTCCCTTTCACAGTTTGTAGCCGAACTGACGCAATAGGGCCTTTCGTGCGTGAATGTCTGCCTCTTTTTCCACCCCTTTTGGTGATTGGCCGTCGACCACCCCGACAATGCCGCGGCCTTGTGCGGTTTCAGCCAGGATGACGTCGACAGCGTTGTCGGAAAGCAGTCGCGTAGAAAGATAAGAAAACTGTGGCCCGCGCCAATGGTGTGAGCGGTGGTTTTGGCACGGTCGGTCAGTTCGAGGTCTGTTCCACTCCATCGCACGAGGCATGGACCGGATGCTTCACAAAAGGCCAGCCCGAATTTGATCCCCGGCACGGCGGTGACAAGGGCTTCATGAAGATCCTCCACCGTTTTAATGAAATGTGCCTGTCCCAAAATAAGGTTGATGTCCTCAGGCTTGCCTATCGCGACTGAAGTCAGGTTGATCGGCATATGGCCCTCCTTGTTCGTATGATTAGACGACGGTCCCCGCCGTTGGTCATCGCCCGAAGCGGCCCATCAGATTTGTTTCGCCAAGAATATGATTTTGACTGGCGACAAGGACCTCTGCTTTCTTTGCTCCCGGTGGTAAGGTCAACGGGGCATCCAACGCGTACAATTTAACGTAATACCGATGGGGGTTGCCTGGTGGAGGGCAGGGCCCTCCATAGCCGATCCGATTAAAATCGTTGATCCCTTGTCGCTCGCCGGTGGGAAACATTGAATACGATCATTCATGGTAAAAATTTTCAGAATGGCTTGTGCCACGTTTTTCTGCCTCATACCATTGCGACTCTGATAACCGGATAATTCGGGGCAGGCATGGAAAATGACTTACTCGAAGTCGCCGAAAAATTATCCCTCAGTTCAAATTCCGTCATGCCCATGATCCCTCCCATGCGTGGTCTCATATGGGCGCCTCCCTAATCGGAGCATCCTTGGCCTTGCCCCTGTTGGAGGGTGAGTTGCGTTTAGGTACCTGGCAATCGGTCTTATTAAGAGAACGAGATGGCCCCCGGGAACGCCAGCTCGTGGTGGCTTTAGCTCCTCCAGCGTGAAGCCAATGACATTGAGTATTTCGGGTTGAGAGGAAAGTGAAATTGCCTAATGCGTGAGCATGGAGGCTCAGGGCACAATTATTTGTTACCGGATTCCTAACATCCAGGATCTGTCCTGGAAGTTTTTCAAGTCCTCCACTGCTTGAATTCCAATACGCAATGCATCATGAAGCAGATCACGAAGTTCCGTGGTCAATTCCAGCAAGGCAGGCCTGTCAATGTCCTTTGAGCCTGTCGTTATGTTGTCCCTCATCTCCTCAAGGGCATGGATATCCTCGATAATGGATCTGGCTTTGGTGTAAAAATCTGTAACGGTGTCACTCCGGCCAACAAGCAAGCCGACTTTATTAGCCAAGCTATTAAATACCGGGAAATAGTTTTCGCGAATTCTTGGCGAAAAAAAATCGTTGTCGGTCAGTTGATGGGCCGGGTCGGATAGTTTCTGAATGATTTTTTCAAGGTGTTGCAGGTACCGTCGTTTTAAGACAATTTCGATAATGGCGGTGATCTCTCCCTGTATGGCAAGGGCGATGCCTTTGCCTTCTTTGAAGGTGGCGTATCGCCTGACGGCTGCATTGATGACGCCACCAAGCAGCGCTCCAAGAAGAAGCCAGGTAACAGCATTGTCTCTCATGCAGTCCTTTTTTTAAGCGGAGAAGAGTTGTCCCGGAGGGCTTTCCTCCCGTTCCGGGCCTTCTTAAATTAGAACTTTACCGTGATTTTTGCAAGACCCTGTCGGGAATGGTCAGATGCCTCTCTTCCTTTCCCAGCCTTTCAGATCCACAACCGGTCTTGTTCTCTCTAAGGTAGAAGAACTCGCTTTTGGCCTTTTCACCTGGGCACAGATACTTTGCCCTTGGTTCAGGATGACGATCCCATCGCAGAGACACCCCTTCACGCATGGTTCGTGAAGGGGAATAAGGGGTTGAGTGAATATTTCATGAACAAGATCAAGATTTCTAAAACGGGTTTCAAGTTGATCAAGTCGACGAGGTTGTCCAGGCAAACCAGGAGATCCTCAGACCGGGTTCTTTTTGAATTCTCCGTACGGGACTTCGACATTCTACTCGGAAAGCAGCCGTAAAAAATTTCTCGCTCCGGTCAGTGCAGAGAAGGCGTATCGCCATATATGCGATCTGAAGTGCACAGGCGGTGTAATTGAATACATGCAAACGGCGGTGAGTGCAGGTAATGGGGATCTGAGTGAGTCAGAAGCGGGTGTACTGTGAGGATACAACTCTCATGGCAGGTCAAAAATGAAATCGAATTCCGACCATTCCGGTTAAACCACTCAAATTCTCAACGTCAATTTTATTTTTTCCGGAGGCATTCGTATACCGCGTTAACTGAAAGTCGGCACTCACACGGCCTTCCGCAAATATGGCTACACCCTGCCCCACGGGGGCTTCGACACCCAATAGTCCCATAATGCCGTATCCAAATCCTTTGTTTCCTTTAACGTTGATCGAAGTCCTCTTTTTTTCGACATCGTTTTCATCAAAGACATTGAGCGCTATATTCACCCCCAGGCCGATATACGGTGAAATGCCGTGGGAAAGAAACATATACTGGCCTATTCCTCTAAGAATATAAGCCTGCGTATCGATATTGTTTGCATGAAAAAGTTCCGTGTCGTAATTGCGATATTCCAACTCCACCCCGATTCGTTCTTGAGGAGAAATGATGCCCATGGCTTGAAAGATACCGCTCACCCCGGTTTGGCCTTGGAACGGATAAAAAAATCCTCCGCCACCCGAAATCACTACCGTATCTGATTCCTCAGATTCTATGACTTTTGCCTGTGCGTGATCCGAGAGTCCGCCAAAAACTATCAGTCCCATCATGACGGTAAACAAATACCGTAGAGCTAATTGTTTCATGATTCCTCAATGTTTATGTTTAGGGTTCTGACTACTGAAGGGTGATTCTGACGCATGATTCTCAATCTTATTCGGCTTCCAGGCTTGTAGGGAGCGACGGCTTGAACTTCTGGCCACCTGGTACGACTGCGAACCTGTCACAGAAGCCTCCGGGTTCTGTATGCGGAGAAGGACTTGTCATGCGATGTCAGGAGAAAAGAAGATTGTCCAGATGATCAATTGTCTTCTGCCAAGCCGACACAAGATCACTATGTTCTTTATCGGCGGAGCGGATGTGCAAACTTAAGTTTCCAAATTGCGACATCGCATTGTTGAACGGGCTGTTCAGCCCGCTCTTTCTTTCTCCATTCCCGGATGTCCTGAGCGGAAACTTCCTACTTGACTAATTCCCTCCATTGACGAAGAATTGGTCTGGACAATTACAGACCTGTGGGTGAATGTTGTGTCGAGGAAAGCGTGTCATTAAATTGATCGGTATTAATTGCCCTGATAAATGCCAGATAGGTAACAACTGCAAGAAATTGCGGCAAATGTCGGGAAGATTTCGGAGAAAATGATGATATGGGATCCCGGCAATGTATGGAAAATACGGATCTTATCTTCTATGAACCCTTTTCATCATTGGGCGTAAAAAGAATGACAATGAAGTT